>JASHQP010000406.1 GCA_030039095.1 Streptosporangiaceae bacterium | reverse complement strand
GCGCCCGGCGGCGCCGGCCCGGACGTCGGCAGCCGGCCGGCGAGCACCCGGGTCGCCGGCCGCTGACGGGCGGGCGCCTGGCTGCTGGCTGCTGCGAACGGATGCCATCAGTCCCCATCCCCCTGCAGGTAGTGGAACTGGACGAAGGTGATCAGGCCGACCACGATGATGAGCACGACCGACATCGCGCTGGCCAGGCCGACGTCGGTGTCCGCGAAGGCGGTCTGGAAGATCGACATCACCACGGGCACGGTGCTCGTCCCGGGCCCGCCGTCGGTGATGATGAAGAACTGGTTGAAGGCGAGGAACGAGCCGACGACCGAGATGATCAGGCTCAGCGCGATCGACCGGCGCAGCAGCGGCAGCGTGATCCGCCGCTCAGCGCTCCACCAGGAGGCCCCGTCGACCCGGGCCGACTCGTAGAGGTCGGTCGGGATGCTCTGCATCCCGGCCATGAGCAGCATCATCGTCAGCCCGGAGGCGAACCAGATGACGAGGACGCAGATCGCGGTGATCGCCAGACCGGTGTGCACGGTCCACGCCGTGGTGTTGCTGACGATCCCGAGCTTGGACAGGACGAAGTTCGCGGTTCCCGAACTCGGCTGCAGTTCCACCACGGCCATGTAGCTCTCGGCCACCAGCCCCACGATGTACGGCAGGAAGATCAGCGTCCGGAACACCGTCGTGCCCCGGCGGTTGGAGCGCACGAACACCGCGAGCGCGTAGCCGACGACGAAGATCGGGATCGTGACGATCGCGGTGTACTTCAGCGTGAACAGGATCGACTGGAGGAACACCGAGTCGTGGATCAGGCTGGTGTAGTTCGACAGGCCGATGAAGTGGTACGGCCCGACGAGCGGCCAGTTCGTCAGCGAGATGTAGACGCCGAAGCCGAGCGGGAACAGCGCGAAGACCCCGACCAGCAGCAGCGCCGGGGACGTGAACGCCAGGCCTACCCTGGCGTTCCTGCGGTCGGCGGCGCTCCGCCGCCCTGGCCAGCGCGGGCGCCGCGCCGCAGCGGGCGCCGCGCCCGAAGCCTGGGTTGCTGCCAACGGTCCTCGTCCTCCGCCTCTGTCCGCGCCTTGGCTGCGCGGCGGTCCTGCCTGCGCCGTGCCCCGTTCCCGGCCCGACTGGAACAGGGCACGGCGCAGGGGCCTGTCAGCTCTTCACGCTTTGCAGCGTCGACTGGATACCGGACTGGCCTTCCTGAAGAGCCGCGCTCATGTTCCCGTCATAAACGGCATCCTCGAACATCTTGAACCACGGCGACCCGGGCTCGTTGTAGACCGCGTCATACGCCAGCGTGTATTCCACGGAACCCTTGGCCAGGGCCTTCAGCGCGACCGCGTCGTACGGGTTCTTGGCCGCGAACGCCGGGGTCAGGATGTCGCTGCGGACCGGGGTGTCGCCGAGCGAGGGGTACTGCGCCTGCTGCGCGGGCTCCAGCGCCCACTTGATGAACTCCCACGCGCCCGACGGGTTCGCCGCCCCGGCCGGGATCACGAAGTCGTCGCCGCCGTCGAACGTGCTGTAGCTGTCGCCGGTGACGCCGGGCAGCGGCGCGTCGGCGAACTCGGCCTTCTGGGCCGCGGTCTTGAAGGTCGCCGCGATCCCGTAGTCGCCGGGCAGGATGCCGACCTTGCCGGCCTCGAAGTCGGCACCCCAGGTCAGCCCGTTCTGCGTCTGGTCGTCCACCGGCACGAGTTTCTTCGACCACAGCGTGCGGTAGTCCGCCAGCATCGTCTTGAGCGGGGCGTCGCTGGAGACGTTGGCCTTCTGGTTGCCGAGCGGCCCGCTGATCATGTGCACGCCGTCGGCCCACAGCGAGGGCAGCATCGTGAAGCCGAGGCAGCCCTGGCAGTCACCGGCGAACGAGAAGCCGTAGATGCCGTGGCCGAGCGCGCTGATCTTCTGCGCGTCGCTCACGATCTGGGCGTAGTCCGTGGGCGGGTCGTTCGGGTTCAGCCCGGCCTCGGAGAAGAGCTTCTTGTTGTACCAGAGCACCGAGAGGTCCGCCAGGTACGGCAGCCCGTAGTACTTGCTGCCGATGGTCGCGAGCGCCAGGTGACCGGGGCTGAGCGAGCTCTTGTACGGCAGCGCGTCGATGTACTTGGTGAGGTTCATCAGCGCGCCCTCGTGCGAGAACGTCGGCACGTCGATGTCGTTCAGGCCGACCACATCGGGCGGCGAGCCGGCCCGGATCGCGGTCGCGAGCTGGCTGGTGTCGTCGTTGGGCGGCGTCAGGTGCAGCACGATCTTCAGGTGCTTGTGCGTCGCGTTGAACTCCTTGACCAGGGCCTTGGCGGGCCCGTCGGTGGCCTGGCGGGCCCAGAAGTGCACGGTTCCCGTCGCGTTCACGCCGAACGTGCTCGGCGACGAGCCGGACGATGAGCCAGTCCCTGAGGAACTGCACGCCGTCAGTGCCAGCGTCCCGGCCGCCACGGCAGCCGCGATCGATAGGTAGCCGCGGCGCCTCATCGCCGCCCGCCCTTCCGCGCATAACGCGGCCCGGAGCGTCTATGCATGTCGTCATCCTCCTCGTTGACGGGGGTTACACGGTTTCGTCAGCAGCCGGGGAACGACCAGCTGCCATGTTGTTGCTGGCAGATCGGGCCTGCGGCATCCAGATCCGCATGCCCGCGCCGTCGCGGTTGTCCCACTGGAAGTAGGGGATGCCCACGGCCGTGGCCGGAGCTCCCGCGGCCGCGGCGTCGGGCGAGGATCGATAGGGCAGGCCGCCCGAGGCGACGGGCGCCAGGCGCTCGCCGGCCACGACCACAGTCACGGTTCGGCCCACGCCCGGGAGGTCGTCGTCGCGTTCGGGCAAGTCGTGAGCGTCGAGCACAAGGTCCTCGATGTCCGCCCCCGCGGTCTGGTCCGCCTGCTCGAAGCAGTAGACGAGCGGGCCGCGCTCGACCGCGACCGTCCCGCGCAGCGCGTCGATGCGCCGGTTCGGGTACGTCGGCCGCGGTGCGACGTCCAGGTCACAGCGCAGCACGTCGCCCGGCATCCAGTGCCGCCGGACGATGAGGTAGCCCCGGTCGGCGGGATCAGGCGCAAGGGAGCTGCCGTTGACCGTGAAGCGCGCGCCGCGGCACCAGGCCGGGATGCGGACAGCGAGCCCGCAGGCCCCTGACGGCGCGCTGCGCACCTGCATCTCGACCCCTCCGGACCACGGGTATCCGGTGTTCGTCTCGACGCGGAGGGTGCCGCCGGCCAGGCTGGCGCCGATGCTCGCGCCGGTGAACTGGTGCAGGTAGAGGACGTCGTCGGCGGTGGTCGCCAGGTAGTGGCCCATGGAGGCGAACATGCGCATGATGTTCGGCGGGCAGCACGCGCAGGAAAACCACTCGCGGCGGCGCCCCGGGTCGTCGCGCTCGTAGTGGCCCTCCCGGCGCTGCAGCGGGTTGACGTAGAAAAACCGCTGCCCGTCGGCGGAGATCGCGCCGCCGAGGCCGTTGTAGATCAGCCGCTCGATGTGATCGGCGTACCGGGACTCGCCGGTGGCCAGCAGCAGCCGCCAGCTCCACTGGATGCCGGCGATCGACGCGCAGGTCTCGTTGTAGGCGCGATCCGGGGGCAGCTCGAAGCGGTCGCCCAGCGACTCGCCGTCGTGCCGGGAGCCGACGCCGCCGGTCAGCGCGGTCTTGGCGGAGACCATGTCCTCCCACCGGGTGACCGACGAGGCCATCAGCTCGGCGTCGCCGGTCTCGACCGCGACGTCCACCACGCCGGCCTCCAGGTACAGCGCCCGCACGGCGTGGCCGACGATCTCGGTCGATTCCCGCACCGGCAGGTGGTCTTGCAGGTAGCGGCTGCCGAAACCGGAGTCGCCGATCAGCCCCCGGCCGCGCTGCTCGACGAACTGGCTGGCCAGGCTCAGGTACGGGGCATGCCCCGTCTCCCGGTACAGCTCGACGAGGGCGCTCTCGATGATCGGGTGACCGTCGATTCCCTCCTCCCGGCCCGCGAAGTGGCCGACCAGCTGGTCGGCGAACCGGCGCGCGACGCCCAGCAGCGGCAGCTGGCCCTGGCTTCGGGAGTGCGCGATCGCGGCCTGGATCAGGTGACCGGCGCAGTACATCTCGTGACTCGACGAGAGCTTGGAGTACCTCGGCGTACCGCTCACCTGGACGTAAGAGTTCAGGTAGCCGTCCGGCTGCTGGGCCTTCTCGATCAGCGCGACGGCGTCGGCAGCAAACTCGGCGAGCTCGGGCGACGGGTCGTGGGCGAGCTCCCAGCCGATGGCCTCCAGGGTCTTGTACAGGTCGGAGTCCATGAACACCGGGCCGCGGTAGCCGTCGCTGGCCCCGGCCACGGCCAGGCGCAGGTTGCCCAGATTGCCCGCGGCTTCCATCTGGCGCAGCGCCAGCGGCAGGCTGGCGTCATGACTGCGCCGCTGCCAGTCGCGCAGCAGCGCGCCAGTCAGCCGGGTGCCGGGTTCCTCCACCGGGCGATGCCTGACGGCCGCCGATGCCGTCGGGCTGACCGGCCCTCGGGATGCTGGCGCCATGTCCGTATCAGTCACGTGCGCGACTCCACTCGATCACCAGCCTCATCAGCCTCACGGGCCTCACCAGCCTCACCGGCCCCGCACGGCACGGCCCGGGCCGACTCATCTACCCCGGCGGACCATGATCATTGTTAACGCTCACTACCGGCTATCCGGACCAGGGTCGTCAGGAATAGGTTTTCCCATGCAAGCTAGGGCGTGTCCGGGTGACCCGTCAAGGCTGTACAAACACGGTTCTATTACGATATGAAGTCTCTGACCCGTGGCACCAGTATGGAGAAACCGTTTGCCTCCCGAAGAACCCGACACGCGACGCGCGACGATCAGGGACGTGGCGGCGCAGGCCGGCGTCTCGATCGGCACCGCGTCGAAAGCCCTCAACGGGCAGGGGAAGCTGCGCGCGGAGACGCGGGAGCGGGTCGCGGAGGTAGCCCGCCAGCTCGGCTTCTCGCCGAACGTGCTGGCCCGCGGGCTGCTGGCGGGCCGGACCTACACCGTGGGGCTGATCACGACCGACAGCTTCGGCAGGTTCAGCATCCCGGTCATGCTCGGTGCCGAGGACGCCTTCGGCGCGGGGCAGATCTCGGTGTTCATGTGCGATACGCGGGACGACGCGGCCAGGGAGCGCCAGTACCTGGACAGGCTGCTCAGCCGGCGGGTGGACGGCCTGATCGTCACCGGGCGGCGGATCGAGCCGCGACCGAGCGTGGGCGTCGGCCTGGGGATGCCGGTCGTGTACGCGATGACCCAGTCGCTGGACAGCGACGAGCCGGCCATCCTCCCCGACGACTACGGCGGCGGCCGGATGGCCGCGGCCCACCTGCTGAAGGGCGGCCGCCGCCGGATCGGGCACATCACGGGGCCCGAGCGCTTCCTGTGCGTCCGCAAGCGCGCCAGCGGGTTCTGCGATGCCGCGGCAGAGGCCGACGTGCGGTTCTCGCCGAACGACGTCCTTTACGGCGAATGGAGCGAGGCCTGGGGACGGCAGGGCGCCAGCATCCTGCTCCGCAACTCCCCCGGCGTGCAGGCAATCTTCTGCGGCAGCGACCAGATCGCCCGCGGCGTCTCCGACACGCTGCACATGCTCGGGCGCAGCGTGCCCGACGACATCGCGCTGATCGGCTACGACAACTGGGAGCCGATGGCGCGCGGGGCCGACCCGCCGCTGACCAGCATCGACATGTGCCTGGAAGACGTCGGCCGGGTTGCCGCCGAGCACCTGCTGTCCGCGATCAACGGCGAGCCGACCCACGGCGCTCACACGGTCCCGTGCCGGCTCGTCGTCCGCAGCTCGACCGGCTGGCAGGCCACCGGAGAGTCCGCCGCCGAGCCGGCGGTCCCGTGAACCAGGCACGCGAGGTGCGGGCGGCAACCGTCGGCGAGCTCAGGGCCAACGAGAGCGAACGTTCGCGTGAAGTGACCCGCCAGTTAGCGCCTGTCAGATACGTTACGAAATCTAATCGTTACTTTGAGCGCTTACGCCGAGCTGCCTCGCCCGACGGGAGTGCGGGCACGCGTCCAGCCGTAACGCACCCGTCAGGCGCTTCTGACCTGCTCTTATTACGCCGCCATGGCCGCTGGCCGGACGGATCACCAGCCGGAGCCGAACGGAATTTGGGTCTTGACGTCCCCAAGATCCGGCATTTACCTTCTAGGCGAACGTTCGTTCACGCCAGATCCCGATAAGGCAGGACGGAATGCCACCGCGGTACGTCTCGATCAAGGAAGTCGCGGCCAGCGCCGGCGTGAGCTTCCAGACGGTGAGCAAGGTGCTGAACGGCGGCAACGTGCGCGTGTCCGCCGAGACGGCCGCCCGGATCATGGCCGTCGCCCAGGAGCTCGGCTACCAGCCGAACACCGTGGCCAGGAGCCTGGTGCAGCAGTCGACCGCCACCATCGGCCTGATCGCCGGGGACGTGACCGACATCGCGCTGTCCCAGTTCGCGGTCGCAGCCGAGCGCACCGCGCGCCGCAGCTCGAACGCGGTTCTGGTCGGGAACCTCGCCGAGGGCGGCGAGGACGGCGCCGCGGTCGCGCGCATGCTGATCGAGCGGCGGGTCGACGGGATCATCGCGGCCGCGCCGCAGCTCGAGGAGGATCCCGAGGTTGCTGACCTGCTCCGCAGGTACGTCCCGGCGGTGAGCATGCACCACGTGCCGGGCGGGGGCGTCCCGCTGATCGGGTCCAACCACCGGGCCGGCGGCCGGATCGCCGCCGAGCACCTGATCCGGCTCGGCCACACCTCGATCGGCACGGTCACCGGGCCGTTCCGGCGCCACGTGGTGCGCAGCCGGCTGCACGGCTACGAGGACGCGCTGCGGGCCGCGGGGATCGAGCCGGGCGAGGATCTCGCGGTCGAGTCGGACTGGACGCCCGGCGGCGCGGCGGCCGCCACCCGGCTGCTGCTGCAGCGCGATCCCGGCATGAGCGCGATCTTCGTGCACAGCGACACCATGGCGATCGGCGTGCTGAGCGCGCTCTCCGACGCGCACCGCAGGGTCCCCGCCGACGTCGCGGTGGTCAGCTGCGACGACATGCCGTTCGCCGAGTACCTGATTCCCCCGCTCACCTCGCTGAGGGTGCCGTTCGCCGAGACCGGCGAGAAGGCCGTGGACCTGCTGCTGCGACGCATCGCCGGGGAGCCGGTACCGGACGAGCCGGTGCTGCTGCCGGTCGAGCTGATCGTGCGCGAATCCTGCGGTGCCGGGCAACCGCGAAACACTCCCCCGGCGCGCACAGGACTGGAGGCCGGATGACCCGCATCGCCGTCGACCCCGCCCGCAGCCTCGGCCGGCTCGACCGCAAGGTGTTCGGCGGCTTCGTCGAGCACCTGGGCCGCTGCATCTACGGCGGCCTCTACGAGGAAGGCTCACCGCTTTCCGACGAGCGCGGCTTCCGCAAGGACGTGCTCGGCCTGCTGCGCGAGCTTCGGATGGGCGTGCTGCGCTGGCCGGGCGGCAACTTCGTCAGCAACTACCACTGGGCCGACGGGATCGGGCCGAAGGACTCCCGGCCCCGGCGCCCCGAGCTCGCCTGGGGCGGCGAGGAGAGCAACCGGTTCGGCACCGACGAGTTCCTCGGCTACTGCGCCGAGTTGGGCACCGAGCCGTACATCTGCCTGAACATGGGAACCGGCTCGCTGGAGGAGGCGCTGGCCTGGGTCGAGTACTGCAACGGCTCGGGCCAGACGGAGTGGGCGCAGCGGCGCAGGAGCAACGGCCATGACGCGCCGTACCGGGTCCGGTACTGGGGCCTGGGCAACGAGATGTACGGCGACTGGCAGGTCGGCGCGCTCACCGCCGAAGAGTACGTGCGCGAGGCCACCCGCTGGGCGCGCGCGATCAAGATGCTTGACCCGAATGCAGCACTGGTGAGCTGCGGGATGAATGGCTGGAACGACTGGGACCGCGTCGTCATCGACGGCATGGCGCCGGTGGTCGACCTGCACTCGCTGCACATCTACACCGGCTCCGACGACTACTGGACCGACGTGCTGCAGCCGCACCAGGCCGAGCGCGCGATCCGCTGCGCACGGGCGCTGATCGAGCGCGTGGCCTACGTGAAGAGGATCGCACGGCCGCCGCGCATCGCCTACGACGAGTGGAACGTCTGGTTCCGCACCGACGACGGCACGCTCGAGGAGCGCTACACGTTCGCCGACGCCCTGGCCGTGGCCACGTACCTGAACATCTTCGTCAGGAACTGCCACTGGGTCCAGATGGCGAACCTGGCGCAGATGGTGAACGCGATCGCGCCGGTCGTCACCACGCCGCAGACCGCGGTCACCCAGCCGATCTACTACCCGGTCCTGCTGCACGCCCAGGCAGCGCTGGCCACCGCGGTTGACGTGCACGTCGAGGGGCCTACGGTCAGCCCGCTCACCAACGGGCACCAGAGCCGGTGGCCGCACCGGGTCGCCGACCTCGGCCCGTTCAGCCTCGTGGACGCCGCGGCGACCGCGAGCGAGGACCGGCGGCGGCTCGCGCTGACGCTCGTGAACAGAACCCCTGACCAGCCAGAAAACGTCGAGATCGTGCTCCGCGACGCGGTATTCGACAGCGTCGTCGAAGTCCGGAGCCTTACCGCGGAGCGCGGGCGGGACGCTCGCGTCCTCCCCGATGTCGAGGGTGCGTGCCTGGAGGAAGGGTCGGAGAAGCCGAAGGGCTCCACGCTGTCCCTCACGCTCCCGCCAAAGTCGTTCACCGTCATCGAGTCGGCGACGACACGTCAGTAGGCGGCACGTCCCGCCAATCCAGCCCCGATCAGTGACTGAACCGCAAGGAGCCGCCGCAATGTTAACGCTAACTAAAATCAACCGCTTCGGCATAGCGGGAACCACGCGCACCACGCGCACCACGCGCACCGCGGGCACAGCGCGGCGCGGGCTTCCGGCCACGCGCGCCGTGGCCTGGCTCGCGGCAGCCGCCGCCGTGTCGGTCCTGGCCGGCTGCGGCAGCAGCGGCACGTCGTCCTCGACCCCGTCGGCGAAGGGCTCGAGCAGCCCGAGCCCCACCCCGGGCAGCACGGTGCTGGCGGGCGCGTCCTGCAAGTCATCCGGTGCCACGAACATCACGTTCTGGGCCTGGGTGCCCGGGATCGACCGTGCGGTCAACGAGTTCAACAAGACCCACCCGTCGATCTGCGTCACGCTCGCTGACGTCGGAGCGGGTGACCCCGAGTACGTGAAGATCTCTGACGCACTCAAGGCAGGCTCTGGCGCTCCCGACGTCGCCGAAGTCGAGTTCGACGAGCTTCCGTCGTTCGAGGTTACGCACAACGTGGTCAACCTGGTGAAGTACGGAGCCGACAAGTACAAGGGCGACTTTGTCCCATGGGCCTGGCAGGAGGTCAGCCAGGGCTCGGGCGTGTATGCCATGCCCAGCGACTCCGGACCTGTCGGCTTCTACTACAACGCTCCGCTGCTGTCGAAGTACCACATCACACCGCCGGCGACCTGGGCGCAGTTTGCCACGGACGCGGCCACGCTCCACAAGGCTGATCCCTCTGCCTACCTGACGAACTTTGCCGGGTCGGACCTGCAGTGGATCATGAGCCTGATGGCACAGGACAACGCGTTCCCGTTCGACTACACGGGCGGAAGCCACGTGACCATCAACTGGACCGGCTCGGCCCAGATGGCGTTCGCGAGCTACTGGCAGAGCATGCTGTCCAAGCACGAGCTGAACACGGTGACCGACATCACGGCGGAAGCCTTCGCGGACATGGACAAGGGCATCGACGCCAGCTGGATCAGCTCGGCGTGGGGGCCCTCCTACTTCGCACCCGACGCGAAGGCATCCGTTGGCGACTGGCGGGCTGCCGCGCTGCCGCAGTGGACCGCCGGAGCGGACGTGGCAGCCAACTGGGGCGGGTCAACGTATCCGGTCTTCTCGCAGAGCGCTCATCCCGCCCAGGCGGCGGAGTTCTCCGAGTGGCTGACCGCGAACAGCGCGTCGTGGAACATCGTGAAGACACCGCCGTCGTCGCTGTTCCCGACGTACGTCCCGCTGCTCAACAGCCCGTCGTTCAAGGATCTCACGTACCCGATCTCGGGTTCGTCGACCCCGAACGTCGCGTTCACCGCCGCCGCGCCGAAGATCTCCGGCGTGGAGTGGCCGCCGTTCATGACGTTCGCGCTCACCCAGTCGGCGACAACGTTCGCCGGCGTGATGGACGGCAAGGAGACTCTGCAGCAGGCGTTCACGGCCTTCCAGGGCCAGCTCGTGACCTACGCCAAGCAGCAGGGCTTCTCGGTATCGACCTGAGAGGAGGAAGCGCTGCGGCGTCCCGGCTGGCCGCCGGGACGCCGCTGTGCGGACCACAGTGAGCAGCACCGCGCTACGGGTGGCCACGGGCCGCACCGCCCGTCCGGGCGGCCCGCGATCCTCGGCCTGGATCCACCGGCGGGACCGCCGCGGGCTCTGGTTCGTCGTCCCGTTCCTGGTCGCCTTTCTCCTTTTCATGATCGCGCCGCTGGGGTACGCGATCTACACCAGCCTGTACACCAGCAGGATCATCGGCGGCACGGTGTTCACCGGAGCCGGGAACTACACCGAGACGCTGCAGTCGGGCGAGTTCTGGAACGGCGTGGAGCGCGTGCTCATCTACGCGGTCATCCAGATCCCGGTCATGCTGGCGATCGCGTTCTTCTTCGCGACCATCTTCGATCTCGGCGTGGCCAAGTGGGGCACGCTGTTCCGGACGGTCTTCTTCATCCCGTTCGCCGTGCCCGCCGTGGTCGGCGCGATCATGTGGTCGTTCCTGCTGGAACCGCAGTTCGGCCCGTTCGTCCACTTCGCCAACGGGGTCGGCCTGCACAACGTCAACTACTTCTCGCCCAGCCTCATGCTCCCCTCGATCATCGTGATCGTGATCTGGGAGTGGACCGGCTACAACATGATCATCCTCTACACGGCGCTGAAGTCGGTGCCGCGCGACGTGGTCGAGGCGGCCATCCTGGACGACACGCCGCTGTGGAAGATCATCCTTCGGGTGAAGCTGCCCATGGTCCGGCCGGCCATCCTGCTGCTGGTCTTCCTGAACACGATCGGAGCGCTGCAGCTTTTCACCGAGCCGCTGATCCTGCAGTACTTCCAGCCGCAAGCGATCTCGGTGAACTACACGCCGACGCTCTATATCTACAACACCGCGATCGCCGGGGCGCAGTACAACCTCGCAGCGGCCGCCGCCGTGGTGCTCGGCCTGGTGATCGTCGTGATCTCGGTCAGTTCGCTGGTCTTCCGCCGCCGGGGAGGTGAGCTCGGGTGAGTACCAAGACCGCAGTCGACCTGCCCGCCCAGGCTGGCAGCACGCAAGCCGCGCCGAAATCCGGCCGCTGGCGCCGACGGCGCCGGTCCCGGCCGGACGATCCGGGCAGCGATGTCATCCCGATCCAGATGTACGGCCTCAAACGCGGCACGACCACGGTCCTCACGCTGGTCTGCGTGCTGTTCGCCATCTTCACGCTGACCCCGATCGCGTGGATCGTGATCAACTCGACCAAGACGCAGGCGAACATCTTCGAGACCTTCGGGTTCTGGTTCGCCCGGCCGTTCTCCCTGTTCCACAACTTCGCGCTGCTGGGCCAGAACATCGACGGGTACGGCACCTACGCGGTGTGGCTCGGCAACACCGCGCTGTACGCGGTGCTCGGCGGAGGCGGCGCCACGGTGCTTTCCGCCTTCGCCGGCTACGGCTTCGCCCGGTTCCGGTTCCGCGGGTCGAGGATCTTGTTCTACTTCGTGATCGCCGCTCTGCTCGTGCCGATCACGGCCATCACCCTGCCGCTCTACCTGACCTACGCCAAGGTGCACTTGATCAACTCGATCTGGGGGATGATCCTGCCGAGCATGGTGACCCCGGTCGGCGTCTACCTGATGCGGGTGTACGTCGAGGTGTCGGTGCCGCGCGAGCTCATCGACGCGGCCCGGCTGGACGGCGCGGGCGAGCTGCGCATCTTCTTCAGGCTCGCGCTGCCGCTGATGGTGCCCGGCCTGATGACCGTGCTGCTGCTGAGCATCGTCGGCGTCTGGAACAACTACTTCCTGCCGCTGATCATCTTCAGTCAGAACCGGCTCTACCCGCTGACCGTGGGTCTGGGCCTGTGGGCGGAGCGGGCCCAGAACAGCGGCAACACCGAAATCTTCCCGCTGGTGGTGATCGGCGGCCTGGTCACGATCATCCCGCTGATCGCGCTGTTCCTGATCCTGCAGCGGTACTGGAGAAGCGGCCTGCTGCTCGGCAGCATCGCGAACTGAGCCTCATCCGGGCCCGGCCCGGGCCGGTGAGAGGAGGAAATCGTGTCCACGGTCTCGCTCGAGGGGCTGACCAAGGTCTACGCCAACGGCGTCGAGGCGGTGCGGGGCCTCGACCTGCACGTAGCCGACGGCGAGTTCGTCGTGATCGTCGGCCCGTCCGGGTGCGGCAAGACGACCGCGCTCCGGATGGTCGCCGGCTTGGAGGAAATCACGTCCGGAACGCTCCGGTTCGGCGACCGCGTGGTCAACGACGTGTCGCCGCGCGACCGGGACGTGGCCATGGTTTTCCAGAACTACGCCCTGTACCCGCACCTGACCGTGCACCAGAACATCGGGTTCTCGCTGGCGAACC
>JASHQP010000405.1 GCA_030039095.1 Streptosporangiaceae bacterium | reverse complement strand
CCGGCCAGCGCGACGGCGACCGCGCCCAGCATTGCCGCCAGCGGCGGGGTGCGCCGCGCATACCGCGAGGTCAAGCCCTCGACCTGCTCGGCGAAGGTGGTGGCCGGGCAACCCGGGTTGCCGCAGAAGAACCGCCGCACCGCCAGCCGGATCACCACCCGCCGGCCGCCGATCGCACTGTCAGCCAGCCGCCGCTCATAGCGGCTGTGCACCCGGCCCGGCCACCGGCCGCACGCCCGGCACGCTGCCTGCTCCGCCCGCGCCCGGGCCCAGATGCACAGCCGCGGCCCGGCCAGCTCGGCCCTCTCCACCAACACCCCGGCCAGGTGCGGCAGCAGCACCCCCAGGCCGTGATCTTCCCCGCATGACAAGCATGAGCTGACCTGTGACAATGACACGGCGGACTCCTGGATGGCCGGCAGGCGTAGACAACCGCCGATCTACCAGGAGTCCCTTCACTTACTTCGGCAACACGCCGATCACAGCCCAGACTGGCCAACCTGGCCACATAGATGCCGACCCGCCAGAGACCCCGGGCCAGTTGCCATCACGAAATACGGGCCAGATCCACTTGAGGTTGACACAGCCACGATGATGGCCGCGTTCACCATGCTGAGATCACCACGGCGTCGGGCGGCCAGGCAAGGCACGTTCGGGCCGGAACAGGAGGGCGTTGGTCCCGCCCGGGCCGGGACACTCCCCGGGCCGGCTGGGTTGCTCGGAGGTGACCGGGCCGGTGGGGCGGCATGCTGCATCCACACGACGGGGCCACTCCGCGGGAAGACCGGCCGGTCTTACGCTGGTCACAATTGACCGCCGCCGACGGGTCCGCTAGCAGCGATCAAGACGCGGCATCAGGCTGTTGAGGTGGGCGATGAACGATGCAGGCGGCGTGTTGCTGTCGGTCCGAGCCGAGGCCCGGCAGCTGGTGGCGCCGGACTATGCCGTCGTGGACGGCCTGATCGAACACACCGCAAGATCCAAGGCGGAAGCGGCGCGGTTGGCCACCGTGAGCGTGGATCGTCTCACCACGGAGCTGGCTGGCCTCGGCGGAGTGCCCTTCGATGAAGGCACAACTCGCGGTCCGCTGACCTGGTCGGCGTACTCTTCGACGAGCCATGAGGAGCGCTACCACGATAAGGAATCAGGTCGGCTGGAGCGGACCGGGCAGGTGACTGCCACGGTGGCGCTGCGGGTCACTGTCCGCGACATGGGCATCCTCGATGCTGTCAGCGGGGTGCTGGGAGCTGATCAGGGCCTGAACGTGCACGGCGTTACTTGGCACGTTGACTGGGACAACCCGGCCTGGCCGCAGGTCCGCGCCGCGGCGATCCAGGCCGCGATCCGCAAGGGCCTTGACTACGCTGCCGCGCTCGGTGGCAGGCTGCAGCAGGTCGAGCACGTCGCCGATACCGGGCTGCTCGGCGGCGACACCGCCGGATACGAGCCGGCTCACCGGGCGTTGCAGGCCAGGAGCGCGAGCGCTGTGGGGCCGGGGACTCCGGCTCTGAACCCCGTTCCGCAAGAGCTCGTCGCCGCCATCGAGGCTCGCTTCCGTGCCTCCGTAGAGGCCTTGCCAAGAAATTGATCTGCACCTGGCAGCCAACTTAGCCGGTCCCGAGATCGGGATGACGCTCAGTTACTGGCCTAAGCCGGTAGTACGCGGACACCAGGGCCCGGGTGATGAGCCGGAAGGTGTGCCCGGCTTGCCGGCGGGTCAGCTGGTGCGGCCTGTCCTGCCACGGGCTGATGACGCCGGGGCGTTCCTGATCGTCTTCGGGCAGGCCGGTGAGCGCCTGGCGGACGCGGGTCAGGTGGGCAGGCCGGCCGTCGGCAAGCGCGAGCATCAGGCCGGCTAGTAAGGTGCGGGCACTCAGCTGCCGGCTCCGGGCGCCGGCCGGCAGCATGTCCTCGATCGCGGGGGCGATGCCGGAGGCGTCGATGATGTCCCCGGTCACCGCCAGCGGCACGCTCACCGCCGTTACCTGGTTCTCGCGCCGGGCAGGGTGATCGCGTCGGCTTCGCTGCCGGGGTCCAGCCCGGCGGTGATGTCGCCGGGCTGCTGGCAGCAGGAGATCCCGGCGGCGTGCATGAACGTCGCCAGTCCGGTCAGCGCCGCGGTCTCGGCCAGCCAGGTGGCGCGCAGCCGGGAGGTATCCAGCGGGGGCAGACCGGTGCCGCCGCCCCGCCGCCCCGCCGCCCCGCCGCCCCGCCGCCGCAAGCATCGATGCCGTAACTAATACTGAAAGAAAGCGGGCAGGTCCAGGCTGCGCCGGTAGCGCTCCCTGAATAGCGCAGACCACGGCACGCCACGGCGGGCGGCCGGGACCGTCGAGACTAGCCGCCCGCTGGTGCGGGTGGGGGGCACGCTCCCAGCCCTACAGCCGGGACTGCATCTTCGCGCTGCGGCAGGTCACGCCGGTGCCGCATGGGAGTCAGCAGGAACGTGAGACCGGCCGCGGCGTACACGGCGGTGAGTATCCAAAGGGCGGTCCTGACCCCCAGCGCGGTGGCGAGGACACCGGCGAGCAGCGCGCCGACGGGCATCATCGCGAACCCGGCGGCCCAGGTCGCCGAGATGACCCGGCCGAGTATGCCCGCCGGGACCCAGGCCTGCACGAAGCTGTCGACGATCACGTTCGAGATGACGACGACGCAGCCGGAGCAGATCGTCGCCGCGCAGGCGAACGCGAGCCGCGGTCCCTTGTCCGCCAGCGGAAGCAGCAGCGCGAAGCACCCGCCGGCCGGGATGGCGATGAGCAAGGCCCGCGCCGTGCCGAGCCATCGTCCCAGTCGGCGGGCGACCAGTGCGCCGAGGACACCGCCGACGCCGAGGCTGGCCATGACGAGACCGGCCAATGCCGAGGACAGCCCGATGGTACGGACCAGGAAGACGACCAGGAGGGCGCTGACACCGGTGAGTGCCAGGTTGCCGAGCGAGGAGAATGCCGTCATCGCGCGCAGGTAGGGATCCCGCCAGGCGAAGCGCAGACCGTCGAGCACGTTCCCGCCGACGGGGCCACCCGGCCGGCGATCCCGTGGTGGCTGCATGGCGGTCAGGCAGCAGAACGAGACGGCAAAGCTCACCGCGTCGGCCAGCAGCCCGGTCGCGGGACCGGCCGCCTGGGCGAGCAGCCCGCCGAGCCCTGGCCCGCCGATCTGGGCGACCTCACGGCTGCCCAGCAGCTTGGCGTTCGCCTCGGCAAGGTCCGCATCGTCGACGACCCCTGGGAGCAGGACCTGGTAGGCGCTGTTGAAGAACACTGACGCTGCGCCGGCGATCAGCGCGACCGCGATGAGTTGCGCCAAGGTCAGCACCCCGCACCAGGCGGCAACAGGGACGCTCGCGTATACCGCCAGCGAGGTCGCGTCGCAGGCCAGCATGACGGCCCGGGGTGGCAGCCGGTCGACCCACGTTCCGGCGGGAATGCCGATGATGACCCAGGGCAGCCAGACCGTCGCGGTCAGCAGCGTCACGATGAACGTGCTGGCGTGCACGGTGTCGATGGCGACCAGCGGAATGACGACGATGGTGACGGAATTGCCGACCTCGCTGATGCTCTCCCCGGTCCAGAACAGGCGGAAGTTCCGCTGCCGCAGGAGCCCGCCCCGTCGGCCGGTCATCGCCGGGGGCCGGCGCCAGGCTGAGGCTCGGGGGTCATGAACGTAGGTTAGACACTCTTTACGTCCGCAGTGCTTACTGGCGGACGATCACGACGGATCGTGCAACGACGGCTCGTGCAACGACTGGAACTGCTCGATCAGCGGCCACATGTGCTCCGGCACAGCGTCGTCGAGCTCGGCCGCTGGGCTGCGCAGCACCTCGCGGTCGGCCAGCTCGGGCAGCCAGTCCACCAGACTCTGGTCAAGCTGCAGACGCCCCGCCTCCACAAGACGCAGCGCGGCGACCGATGTAATCGCCTTGGTCATGGACTGGATCCGAATGATCGCGTCCTCGGCCATCGGGCGGCCATCGGGCGGCCGCCGATCGACGCCGCGCCCGCGGCGACCACCTCGGCGTCGCCAGCACCGATGAGCGCGACTCCGCCAGGAATCGTGCCGGCGTCAACGTGACGAGCCAGCAGCTCCCGCAGCGCCAATCTCACGTTGGCCACGGTGCGCACGCTCCTTGTCATCCTCAGCCTCCCCAGGCTGAATGGGGACGTTCCAAATGCTCGGACGGCGAAACGAGGCGGAACTCATCGGCGGCCGTCGCCGGCGGCTGGGAGAGGAGCCGGCGGGTTGGGCTGGGACGGCCTTCCGCCGATGAAGTTCTCCCAGTCGCTCTGGAGGGGAGTCCAGCGCCGGTCGAAGTCCGCGGCGCGGCGGGTCGCGCGCTCCAGGCGCTCGCCCCCGTAGCGATGCCGTGCCCAGATCGACGACGGGCGCCCGAGACGCAGAGCGCCGAACACCCCGACGGGCGGCAGGAAGAGCCCGAACAGCGCCGTCCGGTACTTGCCTTTCAGGACGCAGATGACCGAGAGGAGGCCGTCGATGACGAGGACCCCGCTCGCGGTCAGGCGCAGGGCTAGCTCGATGTGACCGATGTCGACGATCCCGAAGGGACTGAAACCAGCCAGGGCCAGCCCGAGGCACGCGGCCGTCAGGCTCACCGCCTCGACCGACAGCTGGCCCTCGCCGCTCCAGTAGACGTCCTGCAGATGCAGGATCAGCGCGAACTCATCCAGGACGAGCGACGTCCCGATTCCGACCGCCAGCGCGGCGAACGAGCGCCAGCCGAGCGAATCAGGGCCGCCCACCGCCGTGAAGGCCCCGATGATCAGCAGGATGATGCCGGGGACGGAGTGATGGATGTGTGTGCCACTGGCTGTGACCTGGTTCCGGAACGGCCCGCGGCCGTCGCGGATCATGCGCGTGATCGTCCTGGTCACCACGAACGTGACGACGAAAGCCAGAAAGCACAGCATCAGCGGCAGCTTGCCCGGCGCGATCATTTCGCGGTGCCACCACGAGGCCATGCCGCAACCATAGAGGCCAGCACGCAGCCATCGGGCGGGTCGGGCGCGGCGGCTCAGGGCTTGGACGCAACCTTGACGGTTCCCCGGAGGGCTGATACTCCTGCGGCGATGGCCGGTCAGCTCACATCGTCGGTATCGCGCCGGGATCGTCCGCTGACGAGGTGCGGCGTGCCTGCGAGGACGAGACAGGCGTTCTGCGGGCCGGAGCTGATGTCGGGATCCTCGTCCACGGTAATGGCGGCCGCCGAGCGGGCGCGGGCGGCGCTGGAAGCCGGGCGGCGGATATTGACTGACCCCGCCAGCCGGCGTCGCTACGACGAGGAGATCGGCATCCGCGCCAGCGGAGGTGGGCTCAGCGCGCCGGAATCCTCGCCTCGATCGGCATGGGCATGGAGCGGCCGCGCCGGAATGAACGGGGAGTTCATGCCGGAGACGATCGCCGACGCGGCGGGCGACTGGCTCGCGCCGCACCCCGTTCCGGCCCGGTACATCTCGGTCCCCGATGTCCGCGGGCTGTTCGCCGGTCCATGCCGCCGCCTCATCGGCGACCGCGGCCTGCATGTCGAGGTGGTCCAGCTGGTCCGGGATCCGATGCCGGTCGAGGGACTGGTCGTGGATCAGTCCCCGCCGCCCGGCCGCCCGGTCCGCCGGGATGGCACGGTGACGGTGCAGATATGGCATCCGCGCCGGCAGGCGAGCTAGCGGTGCAGGGGGCCAGCCGGAGGCTCGGCCTGGGCGAACCGGTGCTCTGGCGGAAACGCTGGAACGGTGCCGTGACGACGGCGCTTCCGATGCGCGCCGTCTGCGATTCTCCCGAGCGCACCGTGCTGTACCTGGCTCCCGACACGCGGTTCAAGGGCGCAAGGACCCCCGCAGGAGACAAGGTTCGTGACCTTTCGAACTGGGTGTCCAAGGATCTCGTATGGGCCGGCGGAAGCCTGATCCGGCTGGTCGAGCCTGGGGTGTGGCACTGCGTCGACGTCGAGTTTGACGAAGCAGGCCAGTTCATCGGCTGGTACGTCAATTTTCAGGAGCCGATCCGGCGCACCGCATCCCGTTTTGACACCGTGGATCTCGTTCTGGACCTCGTCGTTGCCCCCGATCGCAGCTGGCGCCTGAAAGACGAGGCGGACTTCGAGCGGGCCATAGCTGATGGTTATCTGACGGCCGGAACGGAGAGCAGGGTGCGGGCCGAGGCGGAGCAGGTGATCAGCGTCGTGGCGGCCGGCGGGCGCCCGTTCTCTGAATCCGAATGGCTCGACTGGCGGCCGCCGACGGCCTGGACTGTCGCGGAGCTTCCGGAAGACTGGGCTCGCTGAAATCACAGGTGAGCGTGACCGAACGCCCGGACGCAGGCGGCGCCTACGATCGGAGCATGGCGACCGGGGTGCCCGCCTGGCATGAGATCCGTGTGCTGGTCGCCAGGGCGCTGGGTGAGCCAGTGCACGATGGCCAGCCGCTCACGCCGCCGCGAACGTCCCGGATGACGTGGGCCGCCCGCACGCCGGGAACCGGTGCGATCGTGGTCAAGGCCAGGCGGGGCGACAGCGCATTCGAGAAGACGCAGTGGTGCGCGGAGCACCTTCCGGCGCTCGGGGCGCGCGGGTATCCGGTGCCGGCGATCCTGTGGCACGGCACGATCGGCGACGAGTGGCACGTGACCGTGCAGAACCGGCTTCCTGGCCGTCCACTCGAGGCGCTCGACGGGCGGGTGCTCGAGGCGGTGCTGCGCATGGTCGAGTTGCAGGCCGATGCCGGGCTCCAGGACGAGGAGCGCGATTTCACCGGCTACGTGGCGAACGTGCTGTTCGAGGACTGGGACGAAGTCTGGGCCGATGCTCCCCGGGCCTCCGAGGCGGCCGGCCCGCTGTGCTCCCGGCTGCGGCGCTGGCTCGCGCCAGTATGGGGGATGCGGCTGCCGCCCGCCGATTTCTCGAACAACGACCTGAATCTGTCGAACATCCTGGCCGACGGCTCACGGATCACGGGCGTCGTCGACTGGGATGAGTTCGCGCTGGGCAGCCGTGCGCTGGACCTGGTCGCCCTGGCCATCGACGGCGAGCGCGGCGGCGACCATGCCACGGCGGACCGCCTGCTGGCCCAGGCGGCGCGGGTGGCCGGCCGCGACGGGCTGCGCTGCCTGGTCAGCTACCGGGCGATCGCGTTGCTCGCCCATTCTGCCCGCGAGCGGGACGCGTACGGGGATTCCCTCGCGGGTGCGGAGTGCGCGGCCATCTCGGCCGTCCTCGACACGCTCGAGGCGCAGTCCATCGGGCGCCGGCGGCGGCTGTCGGCAGCGGCTACTACCGTCGTCTCCATGGCTGACTTCGTCGACGCCGATCTGCGCGGCGCCCGGTTCGAGCATGTTGACCTCAGCGGAGCGCAACTGCGTGACGTTGATCTGGCGGGCGCACGGTTCGCCGACGTTGATCTGAGCGGCGTGGTGATGCGCGGCGTCGAGCTGGCCAACGTCTCCATCCATGGGGAACTGCTCAACGTGACGGTCAACGGGGTCGACATCGCGCCGCTCGTCGACGCCGAGCTCAACCGGCGCTATCCCGACCGGGCCAAGATGCGCCCGGACGACCCCGCCGGGTTCCGCGAAGCGTGGGACCTCCTCGGACGGCTCTGGGAGCAGACCGTCGGGCGGGCCCGCCGCCTGCCCCCGGAACTGCTGCACGAATCGGTGGACGGGGAGTGGTCCTTCATCGAGACAGTGCGCCACCTGGTGTTCGCCACCGACTGCTGGATCCGGCGGGCGGTCCTCGGCGATCCGTCGCCGTGGGATCCCCTGGGCCTGCCGTGGGACGGGATGCCCGACACACCGGGGGTGCCCCGCGACCGTGGCGCGCGGCCGTCGCTGGACGTGGTGCTCGAGCTGCGCCGCGACCGGATGTCCACCGTCCGCCAGGTGATCGAGAACCTCACCAGCGATTCGCTGGACAGCCGTACCCAGCCTGTCGAGGGACCCGGCTGGCCTCCGCCTCGCAGCTATCCCGTGCGTGAATGCTTGCTGGTCGTTCTCAACGAGGAATGGGAGCACCGGCTCTACGCCGAGCGGGACCTCGCCGCACTGGAAGCCGGCCGCCCGTAGCGTCCGCGGCAGTGCGCGCGGCCCGCCGGTGGGCGACGCTGGTCAGCCTGGGCGGAGGCTGCGCAGCGCGGGAGCGACCTCGGTGCCGAATCGTTCCAGGGACGAGCGCGCCTCCGCATAACCGAGCGAGCCGAAGGCGAACGCGCCGGCGAAGTGGTTGCATCCGGACGCCCGCAGCATCTCGGCAAGCTGGACCCGTACCGTGGCCGCCGAGCCGGCGATTACCCGCCCCTCGCCGATGGCACGGCCGAAGTCCTGCGGCTGCAGGTACCGGTCGTCCCCGTGACGCCGCCACAAGGCGGTGAACTGTGCATAGAACACGTTCATCGCTTCGATGACGCGATCGCGGGCGTCGCGGTCGGACTCCCCGACGTAGATGTTGCGCATGATCCCGAAGCGCGGCGTCGGCGCCCCGGCGCCGCCCATCGCGGTCCCCGGCTCCGCCGCCGCCACGCCGGCGAAGTACTCGTCGCGCCGCAGCCGGGTCACCTCGATCGTGGGAGACCTGAAGCTGAACCCGAGAATGGTGTTGATGCCCCTCTTGCCGAGGACCGGGACGCTCTCCGGGTTGCTGCTGGGATACCAGACCGGCGGGCAGGGCGCCTGGCGGGTCCGGATCGGCATCTCGGCAGGGCCCGCCGCGGCCCCGGCGGCGCCGATGGTGCCGCTTTCGAGGGCTCGCATGAGCGAGTCGAAAACCTCGTCGTAGCGCCGCTGGGCGTCGCCGGGCTCGATTCCGTAGCACTGCAGCTCGTAGGGGTTCCCGCCCTTGCCGACCCCGATCTCGAGACGCCCACCGCTGAGCTGATCGAGCATCGCGATCTCCTCGGCCAGCCGCGTCGGGTGATACAGCGGCAGCACGTAGACCAGAGGGCACAGCCGGATGCGCGTGGTCCGCACCGCCGCGGCCGCGAGGAACACGCTCGGCGACGGCGCCAGCCCCAGCGGCGTGCCGTGATGCTCGGCAAGGTGGTAAATGTCGAAGCCAGCGGACTCGGCGTCGGCGAGCAGGTCCAGCCGTTCCCGGTAGAGCTGCCCGGTGTCGCGCACGCCGTCCGCGTCGACCCAGTCGAACAGGCCAAGGGTGACCGCTGGCTCGCTGCCCCCGGCAGTGGTCACGGCCGGCCCTCGTTCCGGCCCTCGTTCCGGCCCTCGAGGGCAGAGTCCCAGAGTTCCTCGATGGGCGGGTAGATCAGCTCGTGGTCGCGCGGCAGCGACGCCTTGACGGACCTGGTCCGCTCGTCGGCGAGCACCTCGACCTGGCCAGCCTCGACGGCGTCGAAGACAGCCGCGGAGACCGATTCGGGGCTGATCTTCGGTACGTCGAGACCGGCGGCCATGTCGGTGTCGATGAAGCCGGCGTGCACGCCGACCACGAGGGTGCCGAGGTGGTGCAGTTCGGTGCGGATGCCGTTGGTCAGCGACCACTCCGCCGCCTTCGAGGCGCCGTAGCTGGCGTTGAAGGGATTGCTGAAAAAGCTGGTGACCGACAGCATGTTGACCACGGCGCCGCCTCCGTTGGCCGCGAGGACCGGTGCGAACGCCCGGCACATGCGCAGCGTGCCGAAGTAGTTGGTCTCCATCTCGAGCCGGGCCGCGTCAAGGCTGGGTGCGTCGATGAACGTGCTGGCCATCATCACCCCGGCGTTGTTCACCAGCAACGAGACGTCCGTACACTGCCGCGCGACGCTCGCGACGCTCGCTGAGTCGGTGATGTCTAGCGCGATCGGCGTGACACCGGCATCGGTGACGGCCGCAGGGTTGCGCGCGGCCCCATAGACCCTGGTGGCGCCCCGGCTGACCAGTTCCGCGGCGAACACCCGGCCGAGCCCGCGGCCAGCCCCGGTGACAAGGGCAACCGATCCGGCGATCTTCATGGCGCCTCCTCCCGCCCGGACTTTGAGGTAACCAGAATTGGAGCGGTCGCGCCATCGCGGCGCGATGATCGCGCCAGGTAAAGAAATAGTTATATGTTCTGGTACGCCATTACTACGACAAGTACGCTACATAAGTCCACTTCATGAGGCGCGTGGCCATACCCCGCGTGGCCAGGACGCCGATCACGCCGACAACGGGCCCGCCGACGATCTGGCCTCCGCTGTCGAACATGTCGGTGGCGGACAGCGCGGTCGCGCGCACGCTGGAGTCAACCCTGCCGACCACCCACCCGGTGACGAGCGGCGAGAACAGCGGACGCATGGTGACCACCGCCAGGTAGGCGACGATCGCGAACACGAACTCCCGGCTGGCCGCCATGCAGACCACGCCGGCCGCGGTGGCGACCGCGAGCACGCTGAACCACGCCACGGTGCCGAGCCCGAACGGATGCGGGAACCTCATGTCCTTCAGCAGGTAGGCGCCCCACAGCCGGTCGAAGCTCTCGTTCCACATGCCGACGCAGAACAGCATGCCGAGCAGCAGCACCAGGCCCGGCACCACGACCATCGCCCGGTGCGTCTGGCCGACCTGCTCAGAGAAGGTTTTCCAGGCCTGGCGGGTCACGGTGCCCGCTGACACCTCGCGGGCGGGCGGGCGGAAGTTCGTCTCCGGCATCACGAACACCAGCGCGAGGGCCAGCGCGCCCGCGAGGCCGCCGCCCACCAGGAACGGGATGCCCAGGCCCAGACTGGCCAGCAGGCCGGACAGAATGCTCCCGGCGATGACGCCGACGAGGCCGATCTGGGTGGCCCGCAGGAACACCGGGGTGAGCTCGGTCTCGCCGGCCTCGTCGGCGAGCCACGCCTCCTGGGCGCCGAACGTCAGCGCGGCGCCGATGCCCACCGGGATCTGCGCGATCAGTTGCACGGCGAAGCCGGGCGACAGTCCCTGCGTCAGGAAGCCGGCCGCGACCAGGAGCCGGCCGGCGATCACGCAGAGCTTCCGGCTCGCGATGTCGGCCAGGATCCCGGTCGGCAGCTGAACGACGAAATACGAGAGCTCCAGCATCGTGCCGAGCAGGATCAGCTGGAGCGGGTTCTGGTGCCCCGACGTGACCCGGTACACCACCGCCGTCGTGTACGTGATCGCGACGAAGAAGCTCTCGGCCACCTCGATCCCGATGTACAAGCGCTTCGGATCGATGCCGGCGTGATCGCCCGGGGGGCGCGGCCGTGCTGACACTCAGCGAAGATAGCGTCATGATTGATCACCTTGCTATCCAGTGTTCCGACGTGACAGCCAGTGCAGCGTTCTACGACGCGGTGCTCGCCCCGGTGGGGGGTCAGCGCGTGATGGACTTCGGGGACGTCATCGGCTTCGGCGTCCCGCCCCGGCCTGAGTTCTGGATTGGCCCGCTGACCACCGGCGACGGCTTCCGCGAGTCACACATCGCCTTCACGGCGCCGGACCGCGCGGCGGTGCGGGCGTTCTTCCAGGCGGCGGTGGACGCCGGTGCGGAGGTGCTGCACGAGCCGCGCCTGTGGCCGGAGTACCACGCCAGCTACTACGGGGCGTTCGTGCGGGATCCCGACGGCAACAACGTCGAGGCCGTCTCCCACAACGAGGAGTAAGCCGGCCGGCGGCGCGCCCCTAGTGCTCCCACCACGGCCGGCGACGGCCGGCCGGCACTGGTTCCGCGGCTCCGGGCTGGCCGGAAGCCGCCGGGGA
>JASHQP010000035.1 GCA_030039095.1 Streptosporangiaceae bacterium | reverse complement strand
GCCGACGGCGGATGCGGGCGACCGCGATCGCCTGCCCGCCGGAATCGGTGACGATGATCCGCCACTGCGCGGCCGGGTCGTTCTGAGCAACGGTGGCCAGCCGACGGGCCTGAAACGGCGTGATCGGGCCGATGCGGCCGAGGATCCCCGGGCCGGCGCCGGGCAGCCCGGCAAGCGTGGTCCAGGGGAGGGTGATGTTCAGCAGCCCGGGTACCGGCCGTCCGCCGGGCTCAGCAGCCGGGCGGGCCAGCGCGGGCGGGATCGCACCCAGTTCCGGCCACTGCGGCGTCGGCCCGGCCAGACTCAGATCGTCCTCGTCCTCGTATCCGCAGCCCAGATCGCCCGCGTCGGCGTCGTCGAGCCCGTCGTCGGGCGGAGCGTCCTCATCCCCAGGGAACGGCACGTCACCGGACGGCCCGTCCTCGGCGGGACCACTGCTGGGGCCAGGGTCGCCGCCCGGGTCGCTGGCGTCAGCGCTGGGACCAGGATCGCCGCAGGGACCGTTAGCGTCGCTGTCGGGGCCAACGTCCGGGTTGCCGTTGCCTGCGTCGCCTTCGCCGTCGTCACAGGAGTCGTTGCCCGGGTTGCTGTCGACGGGGTCGGCGTCGCCGCCGGGGCCGGGGTTGGTGTCGCCGGTGGGTGGCTGGTCGGGTGGCGCGCCGTCGGCGGGAGGGGTCGGTGGCAGGGTGTTGAGCAGCAGGCCGATCATTACCTGGGCGCGGTGCAGGTCCAGCCCGCCGCCCAGGCCGGCGGCCTTGCGGGCCCGGGCCATCGCGGTGATCTTCGCCATCGCCGCCGCGGCCAGCACCGTCGGCAGCCCGGTCCCGGACAGCGTCGCCGTCCCGTCCTCATCGGCGTACAGGTTGACGCTGGCCTGCCGCTCGGCATCGGCGCGGCGCCGCTCGGCGGCGGCCGGGTCGACGGCGATCACCGCCCGCCGCAGCCGCTCCCGCAACTGCGCCGCCGTCTGCCGCCCGGCCTCGGGCAGTATCTTCGCCTCGACCTCGCGCGCGGCCTGCTCACTGAGCACGCTGGTGGCCTCGGCGATCCGCCGCGCCCGGTACAGGTCAATCCGCCCGGCCTGCAAGGCCTCGCCAGTCGCGGGCAGCCGCCAGGCCAGCGTGACCGCGAGATCCGCCCAGGTGGCCGCGGCGCACTCCGACATAGTCAGCGCCAGGCTCACCTGCCCGGTCGCGTCCCGGTTCACCCGCGCCGGACGGCCATCGCCACCGACCCCGATGTTCTTGTCCGCCGCCGCGGTCCGGGAGGCAACCTGCGCCACTGATGCGAGTTCGGCCGCCTGTGCCCACGACGCCAGCCTCCGCCCGGCGGCCGCCACCCCGGTCAGGCCGTACTCATCCAGGTCCTCGGTCTCGGCCGCGGCCACCCCCAGCCATCCGGCTAGCGCCGGACCCGGGTCCATGTGCTCGACCGCCAGCGCCGCAACCCGCCCCGCCGACATCGGCGAGCCCATCCGCCCGTCTTCCATCGCCGCCAGCTCGTCGGCTTCCTCGTCCGGGCCGCACAAGAACCCGCCCGCTGCCAGGGCATCCAGCAACGCCTGCAAATCCAGGGCACCGCCAGGCACCGCCACCAGACCACCCTCCCCCAAGGGAGGAAGCTGGCCGTCGCCGGGCGAGCGAGGAAGCTTGCCGTCGGGGGCGGAGGGAAGCTGGCCGCCGCCAGATGAGGAGGCGGCCTGCTCGTCGTGCGGGCCTGGCTCTGGCGTCTGGGCTGACATCGGCTCACCTCCTCGCCCCTGGGTGTTCCGTCCGGATTTGCCAATAACCACGCTACCGGTGGCCACCGACAAAACGGCGCGCCTTGAGGCAGCACAACATATATTTCCCGAAAAAATTTTCAACTCCGTGCCGCCCTGTCAAGATCGGCATGCCGACCGCGGCGCGAATCCGCCCGGTTTAGCACCCGCACACGGCTAAGGCCCTGGTGCACGCAGAGATAAGGCGTCTGCCCGATGCGGCAGCGGAGGTCTTACGACGAGTCTCGAAGGCACGAGGACCGAGGAGGACGAGATGTATCCCTACCAACTGCAGAGCATGGCCGCCGAGCGGGCCAAGGATCTGCGCAAGGAAGCAGCCACGGGGGCCCGGGCCAGGCAGGCCCGTGGAACGCGGGCAGGCACGCGACCCGGCATCGCGGCATCCCGCGCGGGTGCCCGGCCCGCTCGGCGGGCAGCGCACACGTGATCGGGACCGACCGGCACCTGCGCCCGGCAAATTGACCCTGCTGTGCACAGGACGCCGGTCCACGAGGGAGGAACCGATGTACGCCGCGACGTACGGGCCAGGAACGGGCCGCCGGCAGCCGCTGCAGCCGGCCGCCGGCAAGCAGCTGCCCTGCAGCACCGATCCCGAGCTGTTCTTCGCCGAATCACCAGACGATGTACTGCGCGCCAAGGCGCTGTGCGGCATCTGCCCGGTACGGTGTGCCTGCCTGGCCGGAGCGCTGCAGCGCGGCGAGCCGGCCGGCGTCTGGGGTGGCGCGCTGTTCCTGCACGGGGTGATATCAGCGAGCAAGAAGCCGCGTGGGCGCCCCCGCAAGTCAGCGCCGGCCGTGCCGGGCAAGATCCTGGCGGGCGCCCAGCACTAACGCGCGACACCGTTCACTACGATGTCGGGCATGTCGCTCAAGCACCATGCGGCAAGAGCCTTACGCGCCGTTGCGTGGCGCATTGAACGCCCTCCACGGCGGCTGCGGCGGAACACTGCCGCAGCCCAGAACGTGGACGGGCCCATCGGCGTCGGCTCGGCGCCAGGCTCTCGCGCCGCCTCGTGGTTCTTCGAGAAATTCCCGA
Source organism: Streptosporangiaceae bacterium (assembly GCA_030039095.1). The sequence goes on along the minus strand of JASHQP010000035.1, from coordinate 9,527 downwards.
TTTTCTACCTGACCAGCAGCACCGCCGCAACGACCGCGCGGCTGAACCTTCGCTACGAAGCCATCTTTGGCGAGAACCGGGACATCGTTGCGGACGCCTCCGTACTCGACCTGGCAAGTCACGACGGCCGGTGGTCACTCGCGGCGCTCGCCACGGGGGCACGTTCGGTGATCGGCATTGAGGCACGGCCAGAATTGGTGAAGGCCGCAACGGCGAACCTCGGCGCTTACGGCTACGGTGGGGACCGAGTCCGTTTCATCACCGGCGATGTGCACGAGGTGATGAGCACGCAGGATCTGGCGGCGGACGTGGTGCTGTGCCTGGGGTTCCTGTACCACACGCTGCGTTACAACGAGCTGCTCCACGAGATCCGGCGGACCGGAGCACGGTATCTGATCATCGACACGTTCAGCCCGCACATGAAGGGGCCCGTGCCGAACGTGAACGTCCTCATCGAGGATGCCGACGAGGAAGGGAAAGCCGCCGCGGATAGCTATACCGATGGCTCATCGGTTCTGGTAGGCCGCCCGAATCTCGCGGCGATCCGGACCATGCTGAGCGCGTACGGCTACCGCGTAGAGCGGCTTTCGGACTGGGATGGCCTGCTGCGCGACAACCCTGGAGCCGATAACTGCGGCGACTATGCCAACGGCAGCAGGATCACGGCCCGCTGCGTCAACGTGAACGTGCCGTCCGAGGGCGTGGCGTCCGAGGGCGTGGCGGGCGCCACGCGTCGGGCCTATTGACCGGAACGTGGATTGCCCGCCGCGGCCGTGGGGTACGGGAACGGCGGGCGTGCGCCGCGGAACGGCAGCGGGGGCAGCTGGGCGGCACGCCGGGGGAGTCTGCATGCGTCGGTCTCGGCTTTGGGCAGCGCTCGCAGTGGCACTCGCCGCCGGGGGCATCAGCGGCGGGCTGATCAGCGCCGCGGCCTCCTCGAGCGCCGCCACCGCGGGCGGTTCGGCCGACTCGAACGGGACCTGCTCGGTGACGGCCGTGGCCGACAAGGTCATCCCGTCCGTGGTGACGATCGCGGCCAAGGGACCGGCCGGCGAGAGCGGCGTCGGGTCCGGCGAGATCATCAAGTCTGACGGCTACATCCTGACCAACAACCACGTGATCGTGGCGGCCGCCAGCGGCGGCTCGGTCGAGGTTCTGTTCTCCGACGGCGCCACCGCCGCGGCGACGATCACCGGCCGTGACCCCCTCACCGACCTGGCGGTGCTGAAGGTCCAGCCCCCGAGGAATCTGAAGGCGATCGCGATGGGTTCCTCGCAGTCGGTCCAGGTCGGGGAGCAGGTGATCGCGGTGGGCGCGCCCCTGGGGCTGTCCGGCACGGTGACCTCGGGCATCGTCAGCGCGCTCGACCGGACGGTCCAGGTCCCGGGGGAGAACGACAGCTCGGCACTGCTCGTGTCCGCGCTGCAGACCGATGCGGCCATCAACCCGGGCAACAGCGGGGGTGCCCTCGTCAACTGCGACGGCGAGCTCGTGGGGGTGCCGACGGCCGGCGCGTCGGTGCCGAGCTCGTCGGGCGAGGCCTCGGGCGGAAATATCGGGCTCGGCTTCGCGGTCCCGGTGAATGTCGCCAAGACCATCTCCGATGAGATCATCGCGACCGGCCGGGCGACCCACGCCTATTTCGGGCTGCAGACCGTGCCGATCTCTGCCGAATCCGCCGCCCAGGCCGGGGTTCCCCGGGGGCTGTTCGTCGCGGGGGTCGCGGCGGGCGGGCCGGCCGCCACGGCGGGGCTTCGCGAAGGCGACGTGATAACCAAGGTCAACGGGCAGGCCGCGACCAGCAACATCCAGCTGCAGCAACTTACCTTGACGAAGAAGCCGGGGGACACGGTGTCGCTCGGCTATACGCGTAACGGCAAGGCGGGCACGGCAACGGTCGCGCTCGGCACGCAGCCCTGACGCCAGCCCCGGCGGGCCCAGTTCCTCAGGGGCTCAGTTCCTCAGGGGCTCAGTTCCCAGGGGCTCAGTTCCCAGGGGGGGCCCAGTTCCCAGGGGCCCAGCCAGTTCCCAGGGGCCCAGTTCCCAGGCCCAGTCCTCGAAGGCCCTACGTATTGGGCAGCAATGTTCTGCGTAATTCAGCACTGCATTTACTGCGGTAATTTAAAATTTGCTACAGGAATTAGTAACCTGGCAGACTCGGCCTATGCCGGAACGAGGAACATGGTTAATTAATAACCGCAGTAAATGTAAATTCGGGCACCGGGACACGGCGATTACCGTTCGTGGCGGCGCCGACTCTGTAGGCGTGGACTCCGCCAGCGAGGGCTCCGCCAGCGAGGGCTCCGCCGGGACGCGCTCTGCCAGCGACGACCCTGCCGCCGCGGAGCGCCACAACGGTCGGCTGTACCTGGCCGGCCTGGCCGTGTCGGTGATCGGCAGCAATGCCCTCTCCCTGGCCGCGGGCATCTGGGTCAAGTCGCTCACCGGCAGCAGCAGCGAGGCTGCCCTGGTGTCCGTGTGCGTCTATGCCCCGTCCCTGGCAGGGCCACTGGCCGGAGTGGTGGCCGACCGGGTGCGCCGCCGCCGGTTCCTTGTGTGGCTCAATCTCGTCTCCGCCGCGCTCGTCCTGCCGCTGCTGGCGGTCAGCGGGGCGGGAGCTGCCTGGATCATCTTCGCGGTGATGACCTGGTACGGCATCCACCTGACGCTCTCCGGCCCGGCCGAGAACGCGCTGTTCGCCGTCATGCTGTCCCGGGAACGGCGGCAGGAACTCAACGGGTGGAGTCTGGGGCTCCAGGAAACCGGGCGCCTGGTGTCGCCGCTTTTCGGCGCGGGCCTGTTCGCCTTGGTCGGCGGGGGGATCGTGAGCGTCTTCGACGCGATCACGTTCGTGTTTGCGGCGCTGATGCTCGCCCGGATCCGCCTGCGGGAACCGAGGCCGGTGCCCCAGCCGCGGCACTGGCGCGCCGACCTGATGGCCGGATTCGGTCACATCCGCAGGACACCAGACCTGTGCCGGCTGCTCGCGGCGGCGTCGGTGCCCATGAGCTTCTCGGGCGTGCTGGTCGCCGCCCAGTACAGCCTCGTTCAGGGCGTCGGCGAGCCCCCCAGTTTCCTCGGGGTATTCAGCGCCGCGCTTGGTGCGGGCTCGATCGCCGCCAGCGTGGTCAGCGGCCGGCTGCTGCGGGTTGCCGGCGAAAAGCGGCTGGCCATCCTCGGAATGGCGAACTTCGCCCTCGGCAATGCGATGCGCGCTGCCGGCTGGCTCCCGCTGGCGATAGCCGGCTCCATCGTGCTCGGGTTCGCGCTGCCCTGGCTGTTCCTTGCCTTGCTGAATCTCGCGCAGCGCTGCACCCCGCCCGAGTTGCAGGGCCGGGTGTCCGCCGCCGTCACCCTCGTCTTCTTCGGTCCCCTGGCTCCCCTTCAGGCACTGGGCGCCCTGGCTATAGGCTTCGCGACCTACCAGCAGCTCTACCTGGCCGGCGCGGCGACCGCGGTGGTCACCGCGATCGCCTTCGCCTGGGCCGGCCGGCAGCGCGCACCCGGTCACCGCTGAAGGACGGGCTCCGTCCTGGCCGCAGCGATCGTGGGCACGGGGGCGCGGAGCGGGCCGGAACGCAGTAGCGTGCCGCAGATCAGCGCGCCGGCGCCGAAGATGGCCGCCGCGACCCAGAACCCGGTGGTGTACCCGTGGATCAGCGACAGCTCGGTCACCGCGGACGACGGGTGCCCGTGGATCAGGGTGGCCGGGCTCAGATGGCTGGTCAGGTACCGCGCCACCGCGCTGGCGAAGATCGTGTTGAGCAGGGAGGTACCGATCGAGCCGCCGACCTGCTGGCCGGTGTTGAGCGTTGCCGAGGCCGCGCCCGTGTCCTGCGGCGCCACCCCGAACGTCCCGGTGTTCATCGACGGCGAGATCGTGAAGCCGAACCCCGCCCCGGCGACGATCATCGGGCCGAGAATGGCCGCCGCGTAGCTCGATCCCGCGCCGATCCTGGTCAGCCACACCAGGCTGCCAGCGGCCAGCAGCATGCCGGTGATGACCAGCGGCTTGGGGCCGACCCGGGGAAGCAGCACCACGTTGCACACGTTGGCGGCCACGACCACCATCGCGATCACCGGCAGGAAGGCGACACCGCTGACCACCGGGGAGTAGCCAAGGGTCTGCTGCATGTAGTACGTGAGGAACAGGAAGATGCCGAACATGCCCATCCCCGCGATGAGCACGGCCAGGTACGCCCCGCCACGGTTGCGGTCGAGCACCACCCGCGGCGGCAGCAGCGGGCTGGCCGCGCGTGCCTGCCAGAACGCGAACCCGGCCAGCAGCGTCGCGCCGGCGGCCAGGAAGCCGTACGTGGACGGCGTGCCCCAGCTGTGGTTCGCGGCGTTGGAGAACCCGTAGACCAGGCAGAACATCGCCGCCGAGACGAGCGCCGCGCCCGGCAGGTCCAGCCGCGGCCTGCTGCGGGCGCGCTCGTGCCTGAGCAGCAGCAGCCCTCCCGCCGCCGCGAGCCCGGCGAAGAACAGGTTCACGTACAGGCACCAGCGCCAGGACAGGTACTCGGTCAGGACGCCGCCGAGCAGCAGGCCGATCGCGCCGCCAGCGCCCACGATCGCGCCGTAGACGCCGAACGCCTTGCCGCGCTCCTTCGGATCGCTGAACGTGGTGGACAGGATCGATAGCGCCGCGGGCGCCAGAAGCGCGCCGAACGCGCCCTGGGTGGCCCGGGCCGCGACGAGCATGCCGAAGCTGGTGGCAGCGCCGCCGACCGCCGAAGCGGCTGCGAAGCCGAGCGCGCCCGCCAGGAACGTGATCTTGCGCCCGATCAGGTCGCCCAGCCGCCCGCCGAGCAGCAGCAGGCTGCCGAACGCCAGCGCGTAGGCGGTGACCACCCACTGCCGGTCCACGGTGCTGAAGCTCAGGGCCCGCTGCGCGGACGGCAGCGCGATGTTCACGATCGCGGTGTCCAGCACGACCATGAGCTGGGCAAGGCCGACGGTGCCCAGGATCAGCCACCGGCGGCGGTCGGGAGGTGCCTGGATGATTGCTGAGGATGCTGTTTCCATACCGGCGATGCTGCCGCCCCGGCGGCCCGCCGTCGTCCGGCTCAGGAGGTGACTTCTGCCTGGTCAGCGGGGATGCGGCCGGGTACGCGCATACCACCGGGGGAGTAGCCGGCAATGGCTACCGTGGGCGGATGTGCCCGCGATGGCGGCGTCTGCGCGACACATGAGATCATCCGGGACTATGCGCAAAGACCTGCGGGAATCGCCAGAGTATTTCGAGGTCGCCGGGTATCTGCGGCGGCTGCACGAGCCGGCCTTCGGCAGGCCCCATCGCGTCACCGACCTCGTTGCGACGGCTGATGCCGGCCGCGTCGTGGTGACCGGGGCGGTCTATGACGAACTCGAAGGGCTGCCGCGCACGGCCCTGTACCAGGTGACGGACGGGGGTCTGCGCGCGCTGACCTCCGGCGGCGGGTCGGCCAAGGCCGGCCGGCTCGCGCCGGACGGCTCGTGCCTGGCCTTCCTGTCCGACCGGGCCAAGGCCGAGGTCTTCCAGCTCTACCTGCTGGACGGCGGGCAGCTCAGCGAGGCCCGCCCGGCGCCCGCCGTTCCCGGGACCGTCGAGTACCTCGCGTGGTCACCGGACGGCACCCGGATCCTGCTGGGTGTCGCCGGGCTCGGGGCCGAGATGGCCGACGCGCAGGGATCGGGAACGGCCGGCTCGAGCGAGCCCGGGCAGCCGTCCTGGTACCCGGAGGTCGAGGCGGGGACGCCGGAGGATGCGTGGCGCAGCCTGTGGCTCTGCACCCCGGCATCCGGTGAGCTTGCCAGGATCTCTCCCGAGGGCCTGAACGTCTGGGAGGCTGCCTGGTCGGGTCCCGGTCACGTGCTGGCAATCACCAGCGGGCAGCCGGGCGAGGACGACTGGTACTCCGCGGTGCTCAGCCGGCTCGACATCGCGACCGGAGAGGCGACCGAACTGCTGCGCAGCAGCGTCCAGCTCGGGCTGCCCGCCGGGACGCCCGACGGCGGGCGGGCGGCCGTGGTCGAGGCCGCGTGCAGCGACCGGTGGGTCGTGGCGGGTGACCTGATCGTGCTGGACCTGGCCACCGGGACCAGATGCGCCGTGGACACCGCCGGGACAGATGTCACCGCGGTCCAGTGGATCGACGGCTCCCGGATCGGCTACTTCGGCCAGCGCCATCTGGACAGCGTGGCCGGGATCGCCGACATCGGGCCCGGTCCGCTGCCGGAGACGGTCATCGCCAAGGATCTGGCCGCGTCCGGGCAGTCGTGGGCGAGCTGGTTCTACCCGTCCGGCGCGTTCACCCCCGATGGCCGGGTCATCGTGGTCCGCGACGACTACGACGTTCCGCAGCAGATCGCGATCGTTGGCGGCGGCGCCGACGACCAGGTGCTGGCGTCGCTGGGCCACGCAGGGACCGACTACATCCGGTCGGTCGCGGGCTCTGCTGCGAACGTCGCATGGAGCGCACCCGACGGGACAGAGATCGAGGGAATCCTGTGCACGCCCGCCGGGGACGGCCCGTTTCCGCTGGTGCTGAACGTCCACGGCGGGCCGATCGGGGCCTATCAGCGGAGCTGGATGATGGGCCACCACGAGATACCGCTCCTGGTCTCGCGCGGATACGCCGTCTTGCTCCCGAACCCGCGCGGAAGCTCCGGGCGGGGCCAGGAGTTCGCCGCCGCGGTCGTCGGCGACATGGGCGGCGCGGACACGTATGACTACCTGTCCGGAATCGACGCCATGATCGAGCGCGGGATCGCCGACCCGGAGCGGATCGGCACGATGGGCGTCAGCTACGGCGGGTTCATGTCGGCCTGGCTGGTGACCCAGGACCAGAGGTTCAAGGCGGCCGTGGCCGGCTCGCCGGTGACCGAGTGGTACAGCTTCACGTTCACCACCAACATCCCCCGGTGGGGGCTGTGGTTCCTGGACGACGCCGATCCCGAGGATGCCGGCAACCAGGTGCACACGCGCAGCCCGGTCCTGCACGCCAGCAAGGCCACGACGCCGACCCTGCTCACGGCCGGCGCGAAGGACCGGTGCACGCCAGCCGGGCAGGCCCGGGAGTTCTATCAGGCACTGATCGGCCATGGCGTCGACTCAGAGCTCGTGATCTACCCCGGGGAAGGACACGGCGTCCGCCAGTTCCCGGCCGTCACCGACTACCTGACCCGGCTCGTGACCTGGTTCGAGAGGTACATGCCGGCCTGATCTCGCCTGCCGTGCCGGGGGCCGGGCCCCCCGGCTCAGCCGCGGTCGTGGAGGGTCACCTGGTATCCGTCGGGGTCCTTGAACGTGAAAGTGCGGCCGAACGGCCCGTCGACGGGCGCTGAGACGATCGTGGTGCCGGCGGCGGCGAGGGCGTCGTGGATGTCCTGCGCGTCGGGAGCATGCAGCCACAGCGCCATCCCCTGGCCTGGCTGCGCGATGGCGTCCAGGTCGGTGCCAGCGACGACGTCGCGGACGGCGAACGCGATCGGCTTGGTGTCGAACACGACGGCGTGCGGCGGTCCTGCGTCGGAGCGCTTCAGCCCCAGGTACCGCTCGTAGAAAGCGGCGGAGCGTTCCAGGTCGCGCACCTGCAGCGAAATGAAGTCGGGTCCGGTAACGGCCACGGTTCTTGCCTCCTCAGTGTCTGTCAGACTTCGGTATGTCAGTCTTCTGACATGCCTCAAGGTATGTCAGACTGCTGACATGAGTCAAGGCGAGCCCGGAATCGAGCTGGACACATCACTGGGGTACATGCTGAAGGCGGCAGCGAGCGCGCTGCACTCTGCCATGGAGGCCGTGCTGAGGCCGCTGGGCATGACGATCACCCACTACGCCTGCCTGGAGCTGCTTGCCCAGCGGCCGGGTCTGTCGAACTCGGAGCTTGCCCGCGGCGCGTTCGTCACCCGGCAGTCGATGAACGTGCTCCTGCAGGCCCTCGAACGCCAGGGACTCGTCATCCGCCCGGCACAGGCACCCGTCGGCAGGGTCCTGCCGACCCAGCTGACCGCCCGCGGGCGCCGCCAGCTCGAGGTGGCCAGCGCGGCGGTTCGCCGCGTCGAGCAGGACATGCTGGCCAATCTGGATGCCAGCGAGCAAGATCAGATGCGGCGCATGCTCACTGCGTGCATCGCCTCACTGACCGAGCCGCCCGCTTCGGCGATGTAACTGCCCCGGAACTTGCGGCCTTGCCCTGTCCCTGACCGTACCCCGCCTCGAACACAGGCAGCTCGTGCCGGCCGACGGCTTCGCCCCCGGCCGGGCAGGCACCGGCGACAGCTCGCCGGTCTTCGTGATCTAACCGCAACCTTCCAGCCCTAGAACTGCCGTCACGCAGCGTGCTACATATTTCCTCAACTTGAGGAAATATAAGTCCGGAGCAGGTTATTGACTGACAACGCCAGCACCGAGGCGCGTGGCACGGGTCGCCCCAAGACGGCCCGCGCCGGCCGGGACGAGACGCCGCAGCAGCAGGTCAGGCGGTCCAATGAGCGCCGTGTCTTCCACCTGATCCGGCGGGGTGATGCGCTGTCGCGGGTCAGCCTGGTGCACGCCACCGGGCTGAGCGCCCAGTCGGTCGGCGACATCATCCGCGTCCTGCTGGAGCAGGGACTGATCGAGGAAACCGGGGCCGAGCCCCAGCCTGGACTCGGCCGCCATCCCATCGGCGTGCGGATCCGGCCGCGTGGGGCGCTCGCCTTTGGCTGCAGCATCGAGCGCGACCGGGCCGACGGTGCCTGGATCGACCTCACCGGCGCGATCGTGGTCAGCCAGAGCATCCACTGCGAGGCGGGCGAGGAGCCGGACAAGACGATCGCCAGGATCGAGGACCTGTACCGGAGCCTGACCGCGCGGCTCACCGACGCCGACGGGCCGCGGCTGCCGGTGATCGGCCTGGCCATGCCCGGCCCGATCGACCCGGTCAGCCAGCGCCTGGTCAACCCGCCGAACTTCGCGCACTGGCAGGGCGTGGACCCGCGGTCGCTGTTCTCGGCCGACTGGCCGCTGCCGGTGCAGATCGAGAACGCCGCCACGGCCGCGGCGATTGGCGAGGCCTGGCAGTCGCGCACCGTGCTGACCAACTTCCTGTACTGCCACTGGGGCGTCGGAATCGGCGGCGGCCTGGTGCTGGACCTGGAAACCTACCGCGGCACGACAGGGAACGCGCTGGAGTTCGGCCACATCCCGGTGGTGCTGGACGGTGCCACCTGCGGCTGCGGCGCCCGCGGGTGCCTCGAAGCGGAGGCGTCGGTGGCGGCGCTCTGCCGCCAGGCGCAGGAAGCCGGCTTCTCCGGGACGTTCGGGGAGCTGATCGAGCGGGCGCCGGATGAGCCTGTGCTGGCCGCGCTGTTCGAGCGGGCCGGGCAGTTGCTCGCCCAGGCGCTGGTCGGCGCTGTCAACCTGTTCGACGTCGACACCGTGGTCCTCGGCGGTCAGCACCTGCTGCAGGCCGCGCGGTGGCTGCTGCCGGCGGCCCGGCAGGCGCTGGCCGAGAGGCCGATCGCCCGTGAGGTCCGGCCGGTGACCGTGCTGTGCTCGGAAC
>JASHQP010000404.1 GCA_030039095.1 Streptosporangiaceae bacterium | reverse complement strand
GTCGGCCGGGCTGTCGGCCATCGCCCCGAGCGCCCGCAGCAGCTCGCAGCGGCCCGGTGTCACCGGTCTGGTTCCCCGCGCCGGCCATCACCGGGCGGCCGCCCGGTACCCGCCTGCCCGGCAGCCTTCTGCCCGGCACCGTCCGGCAGCCGGAACGCGTCAGCGGCCGGCTTGAGCGGCCGCATCAGCCACCGTGGTCGGCGCGTCCCGTCCGGCGACACCTGCCCGGCGGTGCGGGTGAGCGCCAGCCAGCGCTGGTAGACCTCGCGCGCCGCCGCGGTGTCCACGGCGATGTCGCCGTGCCGGTCAGCGGACGAGGCCGCGCGCACCCGAACGGCCTGGTGCCAGCAGTGCATCCCCGATATCGGGTCGGGATGCACCGGGAAGGTCAGGTTCTGGTGGACGCCGGTGTCGCTCCACCAGAACCGCTGGGTGTCCGGGTCGGCCGAGGCATACGGGCGGACCGGGGCGCGGCGCTGCATCCGCCAGCCGCCGGCATCGCGGCTCAGGCCGACCGTTGCCGCCATCGCGCCAGCGGCGCGCGGGCCGCCGTCGAGCCGCCACCGGCCCATGTGATGGCTGCAGGCCACGACGCCCGGGCGGATTCCCTCGGTGATCCACGCCTTGGCCACGAAGTAGCCGATCTCGGTCTCCACGCGGACCAGATCCCCGGTCGCGCCGATGCCGAACCTGGCGGCGTCGGCCGGGTGGATCCATACCGGGTTGGTGTGCGCCAGTTCGTCCAGCCACTTCGCGTTCGCCGAGCGGGTGTGGACCTGGGTGGGCAGCCGGAACGTGGACAGCAGCACCACCTGGTCCGGTGCCAGGCGGCCCGGGTGCACGTGGCTCTTGATGTAGCCGGGCAGCGCGTGCTCCGGCCAGCCCCACGCCGCCAGCGTCGAGGACCAGAACTCCAGCCGGCCGGACGGCGTGGGAAAGCCCCGGAGCACCTGGCCGTCCACCTGCACCCCGACCGGCCGGCGCCCGTCGGGGTCCGGCCCGGGCGCGCCGACCGGCACGATGTTGGGGCCGGCGGGCGCGGGGGCGGCGCTGTACACCCGCCCGGTCGCGGTCACCGCGACATCGTCGAGTTCGCCGGCCGGGACCGGCTGGCTGTGCAGCCCGCCGTTCTCGCCGCTGATCTCGAAGGCCCCGTACCGCCGCATCCACTGCAGCGGGGAGAGCCCCTCGGCGGCCGCGCGTTCCGGCAGCCCGGGCACCGAGTGCTCGAACATCCAGCCGTAGTACTCGTCGACGGTCAGCTTCTCGCCGGGGTGCGCGCGGGATTCGTGGTACTGCCGGATGCCGAGCGAGCCGTCCGGGTCGATCCGCCAGGACAGCTCGATCCAGAACTCGTTCTCCTCCCACACCTCGCCGGGATTGACCTGCCGTGAGTCGGTGACCTGCCCGCCGAGACGCTCCTGCGCGGCCCGCAGCACCGGCTGGCGAAAGCCGATCCACTGCCCGTTGTACTGCTCGTAGGAGTGGGTGTCGTGACGCTCGGGGCCGTGGCCCATGGGCAGCACGTAGTCGGCGAAGTAGGCCGACTCGCTCCACGTCGGCGTCAGCGCCACGAAGCAGCCGACCTTGCTCTCGTCGGTCAGCGCTTCCATCCAGGACAGCCCGTCGGGGTTGGTCCACACCGGGTTGTAGACGCGGATGAAGTACGTGTCCAGCCGCCCGCGGCCCTCGCCGAGGAAGTGCGGCAGCAGGAAGCTCATCTCGTTCTGCGCCAGCGGGTACTCCAGCGGCCAGGACAGGTCCTGCCACACCCCCGGGTGCGGGGGGACGTGGATCGGCCGCGGCACGAACTTGTTCCACGTGTTCGGGAACGTCCCGCCCTCGGTGGCCACGGCCCCGAGCAGCGCCGAGATCAGGAACAGCGTGCGCGACACCTGCCAGCCGCCGAGGTTCCCGGCCGCCGCCGAGCGCCACGAATGGCAGGCGAACCTCGTGCCCGCGCTGGCCACCACGTCGGCGACCTCGGCGATAACGCTGGCCTCGATTCCCGACTCGGCCGCCGCGAACTCGAACGTGAAGTCCGCGTACAGGCCCTTAAGAATTTCTTCGAAGGCCTGGAACGTGACGCGTGCGCCGGGATGGCGTTCGGTCAGGTACTCGCGCCAGTTCCACCACTTGCGGACGAACTCGGCGTCGTAACGGCCGGTCTGGATCAGGTGGTTGGCGATCGCCAGGTTGATCGCGGCCTCGCTGCCGGGCTGCGGGGACAGCCAGTAGTCGGCGTGCGTCGCGGTGTTGGACAGCCGGGTGTCCAGCACGATGACCTTGGCCCCGTTGGCGCGGGCCTGGGTGATCCGCTGCGCGTGCGGGTTGAAGTAGTGCCCGGACTCCAGGTGCGCGCTGATCAGGTAGATCACCTTCGCGTTCGCGTGGTCGGGGCTGGGGCGGTCGATGCCCATCCAGAACTGGAACCCGGTCCGGCCGCCGCTGGAGCACACGTTGGTGTGCGAGTTGTGGCCGTCCACGCCCCAGCTGGCCAGGACCCGCTCGGTGTAGCCGTCCTCGCCCGGGCGCCCGATGTGCACCATGATCTCGTTGCGGCGGTCCTGGGTGATCGCGGCGCGGATCCGCTCGGCCAGCGCGTCCAGCACCTCGTCCCAGCTGATCCGCTCCCACTGCCCGCTGCCGCGCTGGCCGGCCCGCTTCATCGGGTACAGGATCCGGTCCGGGTCGGTGACCTGGTTGATCGTGGCCGGGCCCTTGGCGCAGTTGCGGCCGCGGGAGCCGGGATGCTCGGGGTTGCCCTCGAACTTGCGGACGCGGCCGGTCTCCCGGTCGACGTAGGCCAGCAGGCCGCACGCGGACTCGCAGTTGAAGCACGTGGTCGGGACCAGCATGTAGTGCCGCTCGTCCGCGGCCGGCCAGGCCCGCGACGACAGCTCCACCCAGTCGTCCCATCGCTCCCTGGGCGGGAACGAAGCCAGGTGCACCCGGCTCGGCCCCTGGTAGAACGTCTCGCCGCGTGCTTCGGTGGCGGCCCGCGCCGCCGACACGCGTGCGCCCAGCGCGTCGAGCGCGTCGAGCGCGTCGACCGCGCCCAGCGGGTCTGGCCGGCGTCGCTTACCCGGCGTGCCGCGCCGGCGTCGTGGCATAGAGCAGGCCTCCTAACTACGCCAGCGGGACCGACTGGCCGGCCTGAACGTAGGCATGCTCGTGGCCGAGCAGGCCGGCCAGCACCAGCGGCGTCGCAGCCACGCCGATCCACGGCGCGGCGACGCCGGCCGCGACCGCGGC
>JASHQP010000403.1 GCA_030039095.1 Streptosporangiaceae bacterium | reverse complement strand
GCCCGCCCGGGCTGGCCCGCCGGCGGCCCGCCCGCGCCGTTCCTCGCCCAGCCGGCCGGCCTGACCATGCCGGGCGGGCTGCCCTGCGGGCTCGACGGCAGCTACGCGGCCTCGTGGGTCAGCGACGTCACCCGGGTTCCGTCCGCGGCAGGCCTGCTGGTCACGTTCAACGACTACTGCGTGCTCGGCGGAACCGGTGGCTTCGTGCACGAGGGATTCGGCCTGGCCGAGTACGACCCGCGCACGGACACGCTCGGCGACGACGTGACCATGCCCGCCGGCGCGGCGCTGGGCTCGCCGGTCATCTTCGGCCGCTACCTGTATCTGTACGGGCCCACGTGCTCCGGCCGCAGGTCGGGCCGGTGCTCGGGGACGCTGGCCGAGGCGCGCGTGCCGGCCAGCCCGGCGGCGTGGAGCAATCCGTTCAGCTACCAGTGGCTGGCTGGCGCCCCATCGGGCACGTGGACCTCGGACGCCGCGGCGGCGACCGGGGTCGTCGCCGGGCCCAGCCCGTCCGGGGTCAGCGTCGCGAGCTTCGCCGCGGCCGGGCGCGGCTTCGTCCTCGTGGAGCAGACCAGCATCGACGGCGCGTTCGCCGTGTACGGGTCGACGTCGCCCGCTGGCCCCTGGAAACCGGTCACGTCCGGGCGGGTGCCATGCCGCCCGGCCGCCGGTTTCTCCAACTTCTGCCGCGCGATCATCGGGCACCCGGAGCTCAGCACGCGGTCCCAGCTCGTCCTGTCCTACTTCGATCCCGCCGCGGGCGTCCACGGCCACGTGATCGTGGCCGGGTTCCGCTGGTGACCGATCACCCGGCCTGCGGCGTGCGGTCGCGAATGATCAGCACGACGATCAGAAGCGCGATCACGTCGAAGATCGCGGCCAGGGTGAACGCGCTCGCCATGGCGTGCACGACGGTCTGGTGCCTGATCGCTGTGCTGTAGGCCGTGACCAGAATCGCCAGCCCGAGCGAGCCGCCGACCTGCTGGGTCACGTTCACCATGCTCGACGCGGCACCGGACTCCTGCGGCCGGACGCCGGCCAGCGAGGCCATCGTGAGCGGCACGAACGCCACTCCCATCCCGGCGCCGAGCAGCAGCATCGGGCCGAGGACCCCGGACAGGTAGTCGGAGCTGGGCGAGATCCGGGACAGCCAGGCCATTCCCACGACCGCGGGGATCAGGCCGGCCACCATCAGCGCCCTGCCGCCGAACCGGCCCATCAGCCGGGGGGAGAACCGGGAGACGGCGAACAGCGCCCCGGTCATGGGCAGGAACGAGAGCCCGGCCCGCAGCGGGCTGAACCCGAGCTCCTCCTGGACGAACTGGGTCAGGAAGTAGAACATCCCGAACATGCCGGCCACGAGCAGCAGCCGGGTCACGTAGGAGCCGGCCCGGCCGCGGTCCGCGAACAGCCGCAGCGGGGTGATCGGCTGTGCCACCCGCGACTCGTTGACGAGGAACACCGTCAGCAGCACGACAGCGGCGGCGACGGCGGCGATCGTCAGGCGGCTGCCCCAGCCGTGCGACGCCGCCTGGATGAAGGCGTACACCAGCGAAGCCATCCCCGCGGTCGAGGTGAGCGCGCCGGCCAGGTCGAACCGGCCGGGCTGACGCTCGGATTCGGGCAGGAACACCGGCGCGGTCAGCGCCACGAGGATCCCGATCGGCACGTTGATGAACAGCACCCAGCGCCAGGACACCCACTCGGTGATCACACCGCCGAGCACCAGGCCGAGCGAACCGCCGCCCATCGCGACCGCGGTGTAGATACTGAGAGCGCGGGTCCGCTCCCTGCCCTCGGAGAAGCTGGCCGTGACCAGCGCCAGCACGGCAGGCGAGGCGATCGCGCCGCCGACCCCCTGCACGGCACGGGCGGCGAGCAGCCAGGCCGCCGAGGTGGCAAGGCCGCCGGCCAGCGAGGCGACGGTGAACAGCGCGATGCCCGCGATGAACACCCGCCGCCGGCCGAGGATGTCGCCGGCCCGGCCACCGAGCAGCAGCAGGCCGCCAAAGGTCAGCGTGTACGCGTTCAGCACCCAGGACAGGCTGGGCTCGGAGAAGTGCAGCCCGCGGGCGATGCTCGGCAGCGCGATGTTCACCACGGTCATGTCAAGGATGATCATGAGCTGGGCGCCGAGCACGATCGCGAGGGCGATGGCTCTGCGGTCGCGCTGGCGCGTGGTGCGCCGCCGGCCGCCGGTCGTGACCTGCGCTATCGACGAAGTCGACATGAAAGCCTTTCGGAGAGAGTGAAGGGGGCAGGGGAGGTGGGTGGGGCAGGTGGGTGGGGGCCCTCACGGGAATATCCGCGGGCCCGCCGAGTTGGCTACCATGTAAGTGGAGGCAACCTCCGATAACTATACGGAGGCACCCTCCGCTTTGGCAAGTCGATTAAGGTGATGACCGATGAGCGCGTCAGGCGGGAGCCGATGAGCGCGACCGGCGTGCCCGCTGTGGCCGGCTCCCGGCGCCCGATGCGCGCCGACGCCCAGCGCAACTACCAGCGGCTCCTGGACGCGGCGGTCGCCGTGTTCGCCGAGCGCGGTGCCGACGACGCGTCGCTCGAGGAGATCGCGCGGCAGGCCGGGGTGGGGATCGGCACGCTCTACCGGCACTTTCCTACCCGCCAGGCGCTGCTCGAGGCCGTGTACCGCGGCCAGGTGGACGCGATGCGCGCCAAGGCGGACGAGCTGCTGCGTTCCGATTCGCCCGGCGAGGCGCTGGCGGAGTGGCTGCGCGCGCTGTCCGCGTTCAGCAGCACCAAGCGGAGCCTGACCTCGGCGCTGCTGGAGACGCTGGGCAAGGACTCGGAGCTGCTGTCCGCGTGCTCCGCGGTCATCTGGGGCGCGGCCGATGAGCTGCTCGACCGGGCGAAGAAGGCGGGTGCGGTGCGCGCCGACGCCGACGGCAGGGACCTGATCAGGCTGGTGCACGCGGTGAACATCGCGGCCCAGCACACCCCGGCCGACCCGGGTCAGCCGGACCGGCTGATCGGCATCATCCTGGACGGCCTGCGCCCACAGCCACCGGGCTGACGTCGCCGAAGGCCGAGTTCAGCGTCACGTCGCCGCCGGCCGGGTCGACGCCGCCCGGCAGGTGATCCGCTGGCACCGGTGCCCCGAAGACCATGCGGGCGGGAATGTGGCCGGCCCAGACCGGCCAGCCGAAGTCGGACTCGGGGTCGATCGTCGTTCCGCTGCGGGCCTTGGCCGACGCTTCGTCGATCCGGACCTGCCACAGCGCGGTATCGCGCAGTTCGTCGGGCTCGGGCCGGCGGACCTGCTCCCACCGGCCGGGAGCGACGTGCTCGATCAGGGCCCGCATCCCGAGCATGACCTCGTCCGGGTCGGTGACCAGGGTGGCGTCGCCGTGCACGGTCGCCGACCGGTAGTTGACCGAGTGGTTGCGGGCCGAGCGGGCCAGAACCAGCCCGTCGAAGATCGTGGCGGTGACGCAGACCGGGCTGGCCCGGCGCATGTCGCGGAACAGCCCGGCGGCGACCGAGCCGTGCAGTACCAGGGTGTCTGCGCGCCGGGCGTGCACCATCGGCAGCACCACCGGGCGTCCGTCCCGCACGGTGGCCACGTGGCAGAACGGCGTGGCGTCCAGTACCGCGCGCACGGCCGCCGCGTCGTAGCTTGCCCGTTCCGGGTTGCGCCGCACGGTGGCCCTGGCTCCCACCGCGCCGGCCGGACCGGCGTTCACGGCCGCGCTGCCGCCGTCTCGTACGCGGCGAGCAGGTCGTCGAGGTGGCGCTTCACGCCGGGCCACTCGGGCGCGATGATCGAGTAGCGGGCCGAGTCACGCGGCAGGCAGTTGGTCGCGAGCCGGTGCGCCCGCAGGATGCCCTCGAACTGGGCCCCGATCCGCTCCATCGCGCGGCGCGAGCGCTCGTTGCGTGCGTCGGTGTGCAGGCAGACCGACTCGGTCTGCCAGACCTCGAACGCGTGCTCCAGCATGAGCCGCTTCATCTCGGTGTTCGCCGCTGTGCGGATCGCCGAGCGCGCCAGCCAGGTATGCCCGATCTCGCAGACGTCCGGGGCGTCGGTGCCGTAGCGGGGGTGACCCTCCGGCCATGGCCAGCGCACCAGGTCCCAGAACCGGGTGGAGCCGATCACCGCGCCGTCGGCCAGACGCCGCACCGCGAACGGCACCGCCACGCCGGCGTGGCGCTGGGCGGCCGCGGTAGCGATGTACGTCGCGGCCGCCGCCTCGCCCTGCGGCACCGGGCTCAGCCCGTAGAGCGAGGGGTCCTCGGCGGCGGCCGCGGCCAGGCCGGCGGCGTGCTCCGGCTGCAGCGGCTCGAGCCGCACGTAGCGTCCCTCGAGTTCCGGAAGGAAGGTGATCATCGTGATGGCCTCCGTCGCCTGGGCCGCGGCCGCGCGTGGCTCGCCCGCCCGAGATCCTTGCTCGGCACTGCTTGCGGCCAAATACGTTACAGTACATAATTCGTTTATGCTGAAACAATACATGCCGCAGGGCCGGAATGCCAGCGAGATATCTCGCGACGTAGAGGCCGCGGTGCGCGAGGGCCGCGCCCGGCCAGGGGCGCCGCTGCCGCCCGTCCGGGCGCTGGCCGCCTCGCTGGGCCTGAGCCCCGTCACGGTCGCTTCCGCCTACCGTGAGCTGCGGGAAAAGGGAATCGCGCGCGGAAACGGGCGGGCCGGCACCAAGATCACGGGAGCGCCGCCGATCGGGCCGCGGCCCCCGCTGGTGGTGCCGCCCGGGGTGCGCAACCTGCAGGCCGGGAGCCCGGATCCCTCGCTGCTGCCCGAACTGCCGAGCGCCCGCCCGCAGCAGCACAGGCTCTACGGCGACCCGCCGGTCAGCCCGCGCCTTGGCCGGCTGGCGGCCGAGCGGTTCACCGCCGACGGCATCGCCGCGGACCACCTGGCGGTCACCGGCGGCGCGCTCGACGGCGTGGAGCGCGCCTTCGGTGCGTGGCTGCGGCCCGGCGACCACGTCGCCGTCGAGGATCCCGGGTACCCGCCCGTGCTCGACCTGCTGTCCGCGCTCGACCTGAGCGCCGTGCCGATGGCGCTGGACGGGGGCGGCGTCACGCCGGCCGCGCTGCAGGCTGCGCTCGGCCGAGGCTGCCGGGCGGTGCTGTTCACGCCCCGGGCGCA
>JASHQP010000402.1 GCA_030039095.1 Streptosporangiaceae bacterium | reverse complement strand
AGCGGCTGCGCGAGCCGGGGCGTCGGCGCGAGCCCGATCTGCTATCCGGGCCGCCGCGCCCGCCTGAACCGGACGTCCCGTCCGGGCCGCCGCGCCCGCCTGAGCCACGTCGGCTGCCTGAGCCCGAGCGCCAGTCTGAGGCCGAGCGCCAGTCTGAGGCCGAGCGACTGGGTGAGCCGGAACGCCGGGCCGTGCCGGAAGATCTGCGCCGGGAACGGCGGCCTCGGCCGGGACGCCCCGCCGAACCAGCCGCGCCCAAGCCGTCCCGGGCCGAGCCGGCCGTCGAGGCCGAAGCCGACGTTGCACCGTACGGCGCCGCCAAGCCGGGAGCGGGCGTCGTGCCACGTGCCGGCGCCGAGCCGGACTCCGACATCGCGTCGCAGGCCAAAGTCGCTGAGCCGCTACCGGAAGCCGAAGTGGCGCCGCATGCGGACATCGCCACGCAAGCCTCGGCCGGGACGCCCGCCGAGGCTGGGCCCGCCGCCGAGGCCGAGCAGGCGGCCGAGGCCGAGCAGGCGGCCGAGGCCGAGCAGACCGCCGACAACGAGCAGGCGGCCGAGGCCAAGCAGGCCGCCGAGCAGGCCGCTGGTGGCGGAGGCGACGCGGCCGGCCCGGCCGCCGAGGTCACCATCGTGCCCGGCATCGCCAGGTATCACCGCAGCGAGTGCATCCTGATCCGGTTCCTCGGCCCCGAGGACCTGGAGACCATGACCAGGCAGGCGGCCGAGGACGCCGGCTGCGTACCGTGCAAGGCCTGCCGCCCCGAGCAGCAACTCACCGACGCCTGATCACCCGGCCGCCAAGTGGCGCTGGGCTAGACGCCGTCCAGGCGGCGGAGCCAGAAGACCAGGCCCAGGTCGGCCTCGACGTGCTCGCGCGCATCGGGGTCCGTCCCGGCGTCCGGCCTCGGGCCGTAGTCGACGGCCAGGACCTCGGCGCCGATCAGCGCGCCGTGCTCGGTGAGGGCCGCGGCCAGCTCGGGGTCGGCCGTGCTCCAGCGCAGCGAGACACGGTCGCTGACGTCCAGGCCGTCGCTCTTGCGCGCGTCCTGTACCAGCCGGACGACCTCGCGGGCGAGACCCTCCCGCCGCAGTTCCGGCGTGATGGCGATCTCGAGCGCTACCGTCTCGCCGCCACCGGACGCCACCGCCCAGCCCGACCTCGGGACCTGGGTCACGACGACGTCATCGGGACCCAGGCTCACCAGGGCCCCGTCCACCTCGACCGAGGCCTTGCCCCCGGAGCGCAGCTCAGCGGCCAGCACCGCCGCATCCGCAGCCTCGATCGCCTTGGCCACCGCCGGGGTTCCCTTGCCGAAGCGTCCGCCGAGCGCGCGGTAGCTGGGCTTCACCGTGTAATCGACCAGGCCCTCTGGCACGGCCGCGAGCGTGTCGAGCCCGTGGACGTTGAGCTCCTCGGCGATCTGGGCGGTCAGGTCGGCTGGCAGGTCCTCGAAGCCCGCCGCGCCGATGAGCGCGCGTGACAGCGGCTGGCGGACCCGGACCACGGCGGCGGCGCGCGCCGAGCGGCCGAGTTCGACGAGCCGGCGGGCCAGCGCCATCTGTCCGGACAGGCTCTCGTCGATCAGGCTCGGGTCTGCCGTGGGCCACGACGCCAGGTGCACCGAATCGGGCGAGCCATCGGCGCGCAGCACGCCCCAGACGTACTCGGTCAGGAACGGGGTGATCGGCGCCATGAGCCTGGTCAGCGTCTCCAGGCATTCGTGCAGCGTGGCGAAGGCCGCGGCGCCGCCGGGCGTCCCGGGTCCCTCCCAGAATCTCCGCCGCGACCGGCGAACGTACCAGTTCGACATGTCGTCGATGAACCCGGCGATCCGGCGGCCCGCCGTGGCCGAGTCGAACCCCTCGAAGGCGGCCGTCACGTCCCGCACCAGCGTGTGCAGCTCGCTGAGCAGCCACCGGTCGAGAACCGGCCGCTCGGCGGCTGGCGGCGCCTCGGCCACCCGCTCGGCGGTCCACCCCGCGCCCTGCGCCGCCGCGGCGTTGGCGTACAGGACCAGGAACGACACCGTGTTCCAGTAGGTGAGCAAGACCTTCCGGACGATCTCCTCGAGCGTGGCGTGCCCCACCCGGCGGGTGGACCACGGCGAGCCCGAGGCCGCGAAGAACCAGCGCAGCGCGTCAGCGCCGTGGTCGTTCATCAGCGGGATCGGCTCCAGGACGTTGCCCAGGTGCTTGCTCATCTTGCGGCCTTGCTCGTCGATGACGAGGCCGAGGCAGACAACGTTCTCGTACGAGCTGCGGCCGAAGACCAGCGTGCTGACCGCCATCAGCGAGTAGAACCAGCCGCGGGTCTGGTCGATCGCCTCGCAGATGAACTGGGCGGGGAACGAGCGCTCGAACTTGTCCTCGTTGCGCAGCGGTGCCCCGTGCCGCGCGAACGGCATCGACCCCGAGTCGTACCAGGCGTCGATCACCTCGGGCACCCGGCGGGCTTCGCCACCGCACTCACGGCAGGCGATCACGACCTCGTCCACATACGGCCGGTGCGGGTCGAGCGTGGTCAGGTCGCGGCCGGCCAGCTCGGACAGCTCGGCGAGCGAGCCGACGCAGGTCAGGTGGTCCTGCGCGCACACCCACAGCGGCAGCGGTGTACCCCAGTACCGGGTGCGGGACAGGGCCCAGTCCACGTTGTTGCGCAGCCACTCGCCATACCGGCCGTGCTTGATCGTCGGCGGCTGCCAGTTGGTCTTCTCGTTCTCGGCGAGCAGCTTGTCCTTGATCGCCGTGGTGCGGATGAACCACGACGGCAGCGCGTAATACATCAGCGGCGTGTGGCATCGCCAGCAGTGCGGGTAGCTGTGCTCGTGCAGATGGGACGCCAGCAGCAGGCCCCGGTCGTCGAGATCTCTGATCAGCGTGGGGTCGGCGTCCTTGAAAAACATCCCGCCGACCAGCGGCACGGTGTCCTCGAAGTGGCCGTCGGAGCGGATCGGGTTGACCACCGGCAGGCCGTGCGCCCGCCCGGTCTCCATGTCGTCCGCGCCGAACGCGGGGGCCAGGTGCACGAGCCCGGTGCCGTCCTCGGTGGTCACGAACGAGCCGGTGACGACCACGTGCGCGTTGGGCACGGGCACCAGGTCGAACGGCGGCTTGTAGGTGGCCCCGGCGAGCTCGGACCCGCGGATCCGGGCCAGCACGTGCCAGCCCTCGCCGAGCACTCGGCCGAACAGGGAATCGGCGACGACCACGCGGTCGCCGTCACCGGATTTGCGGGCGATCGCGTAGGTCTCGTCGGGGTGAACGGCGACCGCGGTGTTAGAGACCAGCGTCCACGGGGTGGTCGTCCAGACCAGCAAGTCTGCGCCCTGGAGCTGCGGATTCGCGCCCTCGGGCAGGGTAAGCAGCGGGAAGCGAACCGTGACCGACGGATCGGACGCTGTCCGGTAGACGTCCGGCTGACCCATCTCGTGGTCGGACAGCGGGGTCTCGCAGCGGGGGCAGTACGGCGTGATCCGGTAGTCGCGGATCAGCAGCCCCTCATCGAAGACGACCTTCAGGGACCACCAGACGGACTCGATGAAGTCCGGGTCCATGGTGCGGTAGGCGTGCTGCAGGTCGACCCAGTAGCCCATCCGCTCGGTGAGCGCCTCGAACGCGTCCACGTGGCGTAGCACAGACTCCCGGCACCTTGCGTTGAACTCCGCGATGCCGTAAGACTCGATCTCCTTCTTCCCTGACACGCCGAGTTCCTGCTCGACGGCGACCTCAACCGGCAGGCCGTGGCAGTCCCAGCCACCCTGGCGTGGCACGTGGAAGCCCTGCATGGTCTTGAACCGGGGAAAGAGGTCCTTGAACACACGCGCCTCGACGTGGTGCACGCCCGGCATGCCGTTCGCCGTCGGCGGGCCCTCATAGAACGTCCATTGCTCCGCGGAAGATGTCTGCTCCAGAGACCGCTCGAACACGCGGCCCTCGCGCCAGCGGGCGAGGACCTCGCGCTCGATCGCGGGCAGGTTGACGACCGCCGGCAGCTCGGGAAACGGCAGCTTCGCTGCCCCGGCGTTCTCGGGCGCGGTGGAAGCGGAAGAAGGGGCGGTGGGCTGGCTGGCGCCTGCCTGGCTTTCGTCTGGGCGCGGCATGGTGGGCGGCTCTCCCGGGTTATCGCGTCCGCCAGGCCTCCGGATCATGGAGTCCTGCCGGTGCGGCTTCGCCGGAGGGACGAGGCTCGCCGGCGGCTGCCCCGCGGTACCACCCTCCTTGGCCGCGACCGGTGCCTGCCGGCCCGTTGCGCGACCCTCTCGGTTTGGCTCTGCTGCCGGTTCTACTAAGCGTCGGCCGGCCGAGCGGCGGATGCCGCTGCCGGTACCGTCTCGCCATCCAGGTCAGAAGATGAAGCGAGGCGCCGTTCCTCCGGCGGCTCCGGGGTGATCTGGTCCGCTGCGCGTATCCCCGGGCTCGCACCATCCCCGGTCGCTCCTGGCCGCCGCAGCGGCAGCTGTCCCCATCAGTGCCGTGCAGGACGCCAGGATATCCGATGCCCGCGTGATTCCCCTATCCGTTAACCTCCCCGCCACCGGCCGGTCCTGCACCGGGCCGTCGGCGGGCTTGTTTGCGATTGCCCCCGGTAAGCACTTATTCTCTCGTGACTGCTCGCTACGAAGATCATTACCTAGTTGCACCGAGGGAGGCCGGACATGACCGCTGCCGCGCGTTCGGGCGCCGCCGCGCTTCCGGTGCGGCAGGGGGAGCGGCGCTGGACCGAGGCCGAGCTGGCCAAGGTACGCGACGCGCTGGCCGCAGAGGCCGCGGAACTGCGTGCCGACATCGAGCGATCCGAGTCCGGCATCGCCTCCCGGCTCGGCGACGCGGTCGGTGATGCGGGGGATGACCAGGCCGACGTGGGGGCGAAGACGTTCGAGCGCGAGCATGAGCTGGCGCTCACCCACAATGCGCGCGAGCTTCTGGTGCAGACCGAGCAGGCCATCGCCAGGATTGACGATGACACTTACGGCACGTGCGAATCGTGCGGGGAACCGATCGGCAAGGCACGGCTCCAGGCGTTCCCGCGCGCGGTGCTGTGCGTATCCTGCAAGCAGCGTGAGGAGCGCCGCTGACCGGCTCCGCGGCCGACGGCCCTGACCGGCCGCCCGAGGAGCCTCCGCAGACAGACGGATCGCCGATGGATGGATCGCCGATGGATGGACCGCTGCTGGATGCACCGCAGCCGGATCCGCCGCAGCCTGACCCCCCGCAGCAGGACGCGGCGCCGTTCGGCACCTCCCGGCGCAGGAGCCCCGGGCTCCCCGTTGTGCTTGCCGTCGCGGTGTTCGTGCTTGCCGCGGACATCGTCTCGAAGGTGATCGTGGTCGCCACGCTGTCGGGCCGGCACTGCCTGGTCGGCAGCTACGTTCCGTCCCCACCGCCGGTCCGGCTGCTCGGCGGGGTGCTGACGCTCTGTGAGTCACGCAATCCTGGAGCGGCGTTCGGCATCGGCGGGACGTCGTCGACGATCGTGTTCACCGCGATCGCCGTCGGTGTGATCATTTTCATCGTCCGCACGGCCCGGCAGATAAACAGCCTGCCCTGGGCGGTAGCTCTGGGCCTGCTGCTCGGCGGGGCGACGGGCAACCTGACCGACCGGATCTTCCGCTCTCCCGGGCCGCTGCGCGGATGGGTGGTGGACTGGATCCAGCTGCCGCACTGGCCGGTGTTCAACCTCGCAGACTCGGCTATCACCTGCGGCGCCGTGCTCATGGTCCTGCTCGCGGCGCAGGGACGCCGGCTGGACGGGACCCGACATACGACCCGGCATGCGTCGGGTGGCGGCGAATGACCCCATCCGACCAGCGCCGGGTACCCATTCCCGAGGGGCTGGACGGAGAGCGCCTGGACGCCGCGCTCGCCCGGCTGTTCGGGCTGTCCAGGGCCAGGGCAGCCGAGCTCATCGGCGACGGGTCGGTACTCGTCAACGGGCGGCCAGCGGCCAAGTCGGACCGGGTCCCCGCCGGAGAGTGGCTGGAGGTGACGCTGCCGCCGCCGGCGACCGTCCAGCCGCGTGCCGAGCCCGTGCACGGCCTGGCCGTCGTGTACGAGGACGACGACATCGTGGTCGTGGACAAGCCGCCGGGCGTCGCCGCCCACCCGACGCCGGGCTGGACCGGCCCGACCGTGCTGCAGGGGCTGCTCGCCGCCGGCCACACGATCGCCACCAGCGGCGCGGCCGAGCGTCAGGGCATCGTGCACCGGCTCGACGCCACCACGTCCGGGCTGATGGTGGTTGCCAAGAGCGAGCGCGCGTACAGCGCGCTGAAGCGGGCGTTCCGGGAACGCGAGGTCGACAAGATCTACCACGCACTGGTGCAGGGACACCCGGATCCGCTGCGCGGCACGGTGGACGCGCCGATCGCCCGGCACCCGTCCGGCGACGGCAGGTTCGCCGTGGTCGCGGGGGGACGGCCGTCGGTCACGCACTACGACACGCTCGAGGCGTTCCGGGCAGCGAGCCTGGCCGAGATCGTCCTGGAGACCGGGCGCACCCATCAGATCCGGGTGCACATGGCCGCGATCCGCCATCCCTGCGTCGGCGACCGCATGTACGGGGCCGACCCGGCGCTGGCCGCGCGGCTCGGCCTCACCCGGCAGTGGCTGCACGCGGTCCGCCTGGGTTTCGCCCACCCCGCTGACGGCCACCGGGTGGAATTCAGCAGCGAATACCCACCAGACCTGGCCCGCGCGCTCGACCTGCTTCGCGGCGAATCGTGACCGATCAGCCGACTGCCCCCGCTCAGCTGGCGCCGGAACGCGCCCCCAGCCCAGCCTGGCGGAGCTGACCAAGGGTCCAGCCCCGGCCGGCCGGGTCGAGCGGGCGGGTAACGGCGCCGAAGATCTCCGCGGCGCGCCGGTACGACATCCGGGCCCGGCCGGTGAACGGGCATACGTCGGCGCGCGCGGCCCGCGCCGGTGCCTTCCGGTCGGTCAGGAACACCGGGCCGTCGCTGCGGCCGGCCAGCAGCAGCCGGAGCAGTTCGCCGGCGTTGTCACGCCAGTGGATCCAGACGTGGCCGCGCCCGGGCGTGCCGACCGGCGCCGCGCCGTGCGCCAGATCGAGGCGCCCGGCGTCGAGGCCGAGCACGTCATCCACGTGCGCGGCGGAGTCGTAGAGCACCCGCCAGAACGCGTGCTCGCGCAGCGTGGCCTGGACCCGGAACAGATCGGCCACCTGGGCGCCGGTCAGCGCGGGCACCGGCGCAGCCAGGCCGGGCAGGTGGCGCAGCCCGGTGGTCGGATCCCCGCTGATCCACCCCTGATCCTGCCACCAGCCGACCGCGCTGCGCAGCGCGGACAGCTCGCGGTTGACAGTGCGCGTGTCGGTCTGCGCCCCGCGACGGGCCAGCGCCGCGGCCAGCCTGGGTCCCGCGTCCGCGGTGTCCAGCAGCGCCAGCGGCACGACCGGGGGTGCGGCCCCGCGCCGCTCGGTGCCGTGCGGCGCCTGCTGGCCGACCAGGGCCCAGGCCCAGCTGGTGAGCGAGATCCGGTAGACCCGGCGGGACGCGGCACCGAGCGCGGCCTCGGCGAGGAAGCGATCAACCGCCACCGCATACTCCACCGGCACAGCACCACGCCGGGGCCCCGGCGCCGTTCCGGGCCGCTGTGCGATCGCCGTCCGGGGGCGTGTGCGCATGGCAGGCCTCCGTCCGGCTCCCGCTGCTCGCGCGGCTCATCGGTGCCTTCAGCATAACGCGTTACCGTGAACACATTTACTGCGGTAACTATCCGCAGTAAATAAATTGACGGACGGGTGTGGTGCTATTCTGATTTGCGTAAACAAAATGCATTCTGGCATCGTGATATTCACGCCGGAATCATTGAAGCCGCCAGCCGTTGATCGCAGTAGATCCGGTGTGGCGCCCCGAGGTGACGAGGCCCCGGGAGCCGGACGGGCTAGCCGAGGGCGCGGCGGAAGCGGGAGCCCAGGTCGGCCAGCCGGCCGGCGGGCTCGTTCGCGAACACCAGCCGGAGGTACCCGGCGCCGCTGGGGCCCCAGCCGTCCATGGGGGTGGCCGCCACCTTGCCCCGGTGCAGCAGCCGCCGCGAGGCCTCCCCGGGCGCCAGCGCGAGCGGCCCGGTGTCGACAAGCAGCGACCAGCCGCCGTCCGGGCGGACGACCGGGTAGCCGGCCAGCTGGTCCAGGATGACCGCGCAGCGCTGCTGCCAGGTCGCGGTCGCGGCCGCCACGTCGGCGTCGGCGCCCGGGTCGGTGAGCGCCGCGGCGACCGCTGCCTGGGCGATCCCCACCTGGCACACCACGTTGGTCAGGCCGACCAGGTTGACGTCGGCGAGCACCTCCGCGGGGCCGACCACCCAGCCGACCCGCCAGCCGATCATCCGTAGTTCCTTCGATGCGGAGCCAACGGTAATCGTGCGGTCCGCCAGGCCGGGGTGCGCGGCCGGGTGGCTCGGCGGGAGCCCGTCGAACCGGATCCGCTCCATCGCCGCGTCATAGATGAGCCAGGCCCGATGCCGCTCCAGCGCCGCGGCGAGCGCCGACCAGTGGGCATCGCCGAGCACCATGCCGGTCGGCATGGACGGGCCCATCATGAGCACCGCTGCCGTGGCGGGGCCGACGGCGGCTGCGAGCCGCTCCGGGTCCACGGTCCAGCCCCCACCCACCTGCCCGTCCCTCTCCACGGCCCCGGCTCCCTCCGCGGCCCCCTCCATTGCCCCGGCCCCCTGCATTGCCCCGGGCCCCTGCGCCGCGGTGGCGGGCACGAAGCGGGGGACGCCGCCGGCCAGCCGCACCCGGTTGACCAGGCCCGCGTAGATCGGATCGGTGAGCACGACCTCCTGGCCGGGCTCGACGGTGGCCAGCAGGGTGTTGAGGATGCCGTTCAGGCCGCCGGCCACGATCACGCACTCCGCGCCCGGGTCGTACCGCCGGCCGGCCAGTCGGCCCACGTGGGCCGCTGCCGCCTCCCGCAGCGCCCGGTGCCCCTGGAACGGCAGGTAGCTGTTCGCAGCGTCGTCGTCGACGGCCGCGCGGGTCAGCTCGACGGCCACCCGCGGTGGCCGCAGATCGGTGTCGAGGTTCTCCAGGCGCAGGATGTCCGGGTCGCCAGCGGCGTCCGCCGCGTCACCGATCACGTCCACGCCGATGCCCGGAATGTCGCGCAGCCGCGAGACCGTCATCCGCCGACCACCCTTCTGCCGACCGCCTTGCGCCGACCGCCTTGCGCCGACCAGGCTTCGCCCTGGCGTAACGTTCAAGCGATATTTTTATATCACTATGCTGGTACACATGGATGGCGCGCAAGCCGCGGGGCGCAACATACGCAGGCTCAGGACGGCGGCGGGACTGTCCCTGGCCGACCTGGCGGCCGCCGCGGACGTCAGCAAGACCACCCTGCACGGCCTCGAGCAGGGCGAGGGCAACCCGACGCTGAGCACGCTGTGGGCGCTGGCCACCGCGCTCGGCGTGTCGCTCGGCGAACTGCTGGAGCCGCCGGCCCAGCCGGTGGCCGTGGTCCGCGCGGACGAGGGGCCGCGCGCCGACGGCGACGCGGTGCACGCCCGGCTGCTGCACCGGATCGCGGTGCGGGGGACCGTCGAGGTCTTCGCGATCGAGGTGGACGCCGCCATGCAGACCTCGCTGCCGCATCTCCCCAGCGTGGCGGAGTGTCTGATCGTGACCGCCGGCGCGGTCCGCACCGAGCCGGGCGACGCGCCGGTGGACCTGGCCGAGGGAGATTCGGTGCATTTCGGTGCGGCGAGCCCGCACGTGTACCAGGGGCTGGCAGCGCGTAACACCGCCGTGCTGCTGATGCTGCATCCCGGTGGCCCCTAGCGCATTCCGGGCCTTCCGGTGCATCCGGAGTGTCGAGGCTGCGGCGCAGCCAGGTTCCGATAGGCTCGAAGGGCCGGACCGGAGCGCGCGCCGGCGGCGGTCGGATCGGCCGTTGCCGCAGGTGTGACGTGGCGGTCACTTCCCCCGGCCCTTCACTCGCGCCCTGCTCGGGCGTCGTGACGCATGCCCGAAGGAGGCAGTTACTTTCATGACGGCAGCCTCGGCGGGCAGGGCAAGAGACGGGTTCGTTCACCTGCACGTGCACACCGAGTACTCGATGCTCGACGGCGCGGCGCGGCTGAAGGACTTGTTCGCCGAGTGTGAGCGTGGCGGGATGTCGGCGATCGCGATCACCGACCACGGCAATGTGTACGGCGCGTACGACTTCTATACCAAGGCAGGTGCGGCCGGCATCAAGCCGATCATCGGCATCGAGGCGTACGTCGCTCCCGAGCACCGCAGCCACAAGCAGCCGGTCCGCTGGGGGACCCCGGCGCAGAAGGACGACGACGTGTCCGGCGCCGGTGCCTACACGCACATGACGCTGATCGCCGAGACCACGGAGGGAATGCACAACCTGTTCCGGCTGGCCTCGCTGTCCTCGCTCGAGGGCTACTTCCGCAAGCCCCGGATGGACCGCGAACTGCTCGCCCAGTACGCCAAGGGGATCATCGCCACCACCGGCTGCCCCGGCGGCGAGGTGCAGACCAGGCTGCGGCTCGGCCAGGAGCGCCAGGCCATGGAGGCGGCCGCCGCCTTCCGGGACATCTTCGGGCCGGAGAACTTCTTCGTCGAGCTCATGGACCACAACCTGAGCGTCGAGCTGCGGTCCCGGGAGGGGCTGCGCAAGATCGCGAACGACCTCTCGCTGCCGTTCCTGGCAACCAACGACCTGCACTACGCGCGCGAAGCGGACGCCTCCGCGCACGAGGCGCTGCTGTGCGTGCAGACCGGCACGAACCTCGCCGACCCGAACCGGTTCAAGTTCGAGGGCACCGGCTACTACGTGAAGAGCCCGCAGGAGATGCGCGGCATATCCGCCGACGAGGCCTGGCTGGCCGGCTGCGACAACACGCTGCTCGTCGCCGAGCGCGCGAACGTCGAGTTTTCCAAGTCGAACCTGATGCCGAAGTACCCGCTGCCCGACGGCGAGACCGAGGAGACCTGGTTCCGCAAGGAAGTCTGGCGGGGGATGGACCGCCGCTACCCGGACGGCTACGACGAGCAGCGCCGCACCCAGGCCGAGTACGAGATCGGCGTGATCGAGACCATGGGATTCTGCGGGTACTTCCTCGTGGTCGCCGACTTCATCATGTGGGCCAAGCGGAACGGGATCCGGGTGGGACCCTGCCGCGGCTCGGCGGGCGGCTCGATCGTGTCCTACGCGATGGGCATCACCGACCTGGACCCGATATCCCACGGTCTGGTGTTCGAGCGGTTCCTCAACCCCGAGCGCGTGTCCATGCCCGACGTTGACGTGGACTTCGACGAACGCCGGCGCGGCGACGTCATCCGCTACGTCACGGAGCGGTACGGCGCCGACCGGGTCGCCCAGATCATCACGTACGGCACGATCAAGGCCAAGGCCGCGATCAAGGACGCCTCCCGGGTGCTCGGCTTCCCGTATGCGCTCGGGGACCGGATCACCAAGGCCTTTCCCCCGCCGATCCTGGGCAAGGAGATGCCGCTGTCCGGTGTGTTCGAGCCGGACCATCCCCGGTACGGCGAGGCCAGCGAGATCCGCGCGATGTATGAGGGCGAGGCCGAGGTCAAGCAAGTCATCGACTCCGCACGCGGGCTCGAGGGGCTGATCCGCCAGCCGGGTGTGCACGCGGCCGGGGTGATCATGAGCTGCGAGCCGCTGCTGGACCATATCCCGGTGTGGAAGCGCGAGGCCGACGGCGCGGTGATCACGCAGTTCGACTACCCCTCGTGCGAGGACATCGGCCTGCTGAAGATGGACTTCCTCGGGCTGCACAACCTCACCGTGATCGACGACGCGATCCGCGGCATCAGGGAGAACCGCGGCATCCAGGTCGACCTGGAGACGCTCGGCCTGGACGACAAGCCCACCTATGAGCTGCTGGCGCGCGGCGACACCCTGGGCGTGTTCCAGCTCGACGGTGCCCCGATGCGGGGGCTGCTGCGTGCGATGCGGACCGACAAGTTCGGCGACATCTCCGCGGTGATCGCGCTGTACCGGCCCGGCCCGATGGCCAGCGCCCCGGTCTACGCCGACCGCAAGACCGGGCGGGCAGAGGTCACGGCGATCCACCCGGAGCTCGCCGAGCCGCTCCAGGGCATCCTGGGCGAGAGTTACGGCCTCATGGTGTACCAGGAGGACGTGATGTTCGCCGCGCAGAAGCTGGCCGGGTACTCGCCCGGCAAGGCCGATCTGCTGCGGCGGGCCATGGGCAAGAAGAAGAAGGAGATCCTGGAGAAGGAGTACGAGCCGTTCGCGGCCGGCATGAAGGCCAACGGCTACTCCGACGGCGCGATCAAGACCATCTGGGACGTGATGGTGCCGTTCTCCGGCTACGCGTTCAACAAGGCGCACGCGGCCGGGTACGGGCTGATCTCTTACTGGACCGCCTACCTGAAGGCCAACTTCCCGGCCGAGTACATGGCCGGGCTGCTCACCTCGGTCGCGGGCGACAAGGACAAGTCCGCGCTGTACCTGAACGAGTGCCGCCGGATGGGGATCAAGGTGCTGCCGCCGGACGTGAACGCGTCCACGGCGATGTTCACGCCGGTCGGCCCCGACATCAGGTTCGGCATGGCGGCGGTGCGAAACGTCGGCACCGCCGTGGTCGAGTCGATCGTCGCCGCGCGCAAGTCCAAGGGCGCGTTCACCAGCTTCGCCGACTTCCTGCGCAAGGTGCCGGTGAACGTGTGCAACAAGCGCGTGATCGAGTCCCTGATCAAGGCGGGCGGCTTCGACTCGTTCGGCCAGCCGCGCAAGGGCCTGGTGCTGATCCACGAGCAGGCGATCGACAGCGTCATCGACGTCAAGCGCAACGAGGCGATCGGCCAGGACTCGCTGTTCGGCGCGGACCCCGAGGTCGAGTCCGTGTTCGACGTGCAGGTTCCGGTGGACGCGGGTGAGTGGGAGAAGCCGACGCTGCTCGCGTTCGAGCGCGAGATGCTGGGCCTGTACGTCTCCGATCACCCGCTGCTGGGAATGGAGCACGCGCTCGCCGCGGCCACCGACTGCTCGGTCGCGCAGCTTGTCGGGTCCGCCGAGCAGGAGCCGGCCCGGGGCGCGCCGGGCGACCGTGGCGACGGCCAGGTGGTCACCGTCGGCGGGATCCTGTCCGGGGTGGCGCGCAAGGTGACCAAGCAGGGCAACCCGTGGGCGGCCGCCGTCCTCGAGGATCTCGAGGGCGCGATCGAGGTGATGTTCTTCCCCGCCACCTACCAGGCCTGCATGTCGCTGATCATCGACGACGCGATCGTGCTGGTGAAGGGGCGGCTGGACCGGCGCGAAGACGTCCCCAAGCTGATCGCGATGGAGGTGAGCGCTCCCGATCTGCCAGCCGACGGCCAGGGCCCTTTTGTGCTGTCGATCATGGAGGCACGGTGCGTGCCTCCCGTAGTCGAGCGGCTCAGGGAGGTGCTGAGCACCCATCCGGGGTCCACCGAGGTGCACCTGAGGCTGCTGACCGGCTCCCGCACCAAGGTCGTGAAGCTGGATGACAAGCTGCGGGTCAGGCCGTCGCCGTCGCTGCTCGCCGACCTGAAGCAGCTTCTGGGCCCCGCTTGCGCGGGCTGACACCGCTCGCTTCCGCGGGCTGACACCGTCGGCCCGCGCTCCCGCCTGGCCCATATCGGCACAGGTAGAATGGCAGCCAGGTGAGCCGGGAAGACTGGTCGGCGACGGTCTTTTCGCTGGAAGGCTTTCCATGCAGCCCATCAGGTACCGCCAGCGGAGGCCCCGGTGATCCGGCGCCTGCTGCGCGGCTCGGAGTACCGCAACGACGTGCTGCGCACCAACCTGTGGCTGGTTCCCGCCATCGAGGTCGTCGCGGCTGTGCTGCTGTTCATCGGCACGTTCGCGCTGGACAAGGCGTCCTACGACGGGGTGTTCAAGATCCCCGGATGGGCGATCAGCGGATCTCCGGACGCCGCCAGGCAGATCCTGACCGCGATCGCCGCGGCGATCATCACGGTCGTCGGGGTCGTGTTCTCGATCGTGATCGTCGCGCTGACCCTGACCTCGACCCAGTTCGGGCCGCGGATGCTGCGCAACTTCATCCGTGACCGCGGCACGCAGCTCACGCTCGGCACGTTCGTGGCCACGTTCGTCTACTCTGTGCTGGCCCTCGGGTCGATCGGCCAGGGCGATCACGGGGCCTTCGTCCCGCACATCAGCATCACGGTGACGCTGGTGCTGATGGTGGTCGACCTCGCGGTGCTGATCTACTTCCTGCATCACATCGCCGTCCAGATCCAGCTGCCACAGGTGATCGCCAGCATCGCGGGGGACCTCGCCGGTGCCATCGAGCTGCAGGCCGGTGAGCCGACGGTGGGCGCCGACGCCCGCTACGCGGCGCTGCTGATCGCGGACATGGACGGCCCCGGCGGGGAGGTCGCGGCGCCGCGCAGCGGCTACCTGCAGTACATCCAGCACCGGACGCTGGTCACGATCGCCGCCGAGAAGGACGCGGTGATCCACCTGCGCTACCGGCCGGGCCACTTCCTGGTCCAGGGGCATCCTTATGCAACCGTGTGGCCGGCCGGCGTGGCCGGCGAGGTGGCCCGCGAGCTGGCCAGGGCCCACGTCACCGGCCCGTACCGGACGCTCGCCCAGGACGTCTCGTTCGGCGTCGACCAGCTCGTCGAGATCTGCATCCGGGCGCTTTCAGCGGCGGTCAACGACACGTTCACGGCGCTGACCTGCATCGACTGGATCGGTGACTGCCTGTGCAAGGTGACAGGACGATGGCAGCCGACCCGGGTCTACCGGGACCCGTCCGGCGCCGTGCGGCTGATCGCGACGCAGGTTACCTACCAGCGCCTCGTCCAGCGCTCGTTCGAGAAGGTGCGCCAGGCCGGCCGCGGCATGCCGGCGGTGATGATCAGGCAGCTCGACGCGCTGGCGAAGATCATGGAACGGGCAGCGGCGGCGGACGACCGCGCGGTGCTGCTCGACCAGGCGGCGATGATCGAGCGGCTCAGCGAGGCGACGGTCGACGAGGAATCGGACCGGGACGACGTCCGCCGCGCCTACCAGCGGGTGCTCGACGTGCACGCCGGGGTCACCGCGACGGCGGTGGCCCCGGCGACGTAGCCACCCGAACCCGGCGGGGCAGGGCCGGCGGGCTAGGCGTCCCGCTTCTGGAGCAGGTACGCCGCTATGGCCAGCAGCACAGCCGCCCAGAGGCAGAACACACCGAAGCCCTCCCACGCGGAGAGCACGTTGCCTCCGGCCGGCGGGTGCGCCTGGCCGATCAGCGTGCCGGCCTGCTCCGGCAGGTAGCCGTTGACGTGCGCTCCCCAGCTGTTGGGCAGCAGCCCAGAGAGAATCGGCAGCACGAATACGACACCGATGGCCGTGGTGATGGCGCCCGCGGTATGCCGGATGATGCCGCCGATCGCCAGCGAGAACAGGCCGAGCACGGTCAGGTACAGCCCCGAGCCGAGGACCGCGCGGGTGACGTTGTGGTCGCTGAGCGACACCGGCACGTGACTGTGCAGGATCGCCGAGCCGATGAAGAACGAGCCGAACGAGACGATCTCGCCGAGCACGAACAGCAGCGCCGCGAACACCACGCACTTGGCGGTCAGCATCAACAGCCGGCGCGGCACGGCGAGCAGCGAGGAGCGGATGACCCCCGTCGAGTACTCGGTGGTGATCACCAGCACGCCCAGCACGCACAGCGTCAGCTGGCCCAGGCCGAGCCCGGCGCCCAGGACGAAGCCGACCGGGTCGAGGGCCACGCTTGCATCCCTGCTGCCCGCCTTCGGGCCGTTCCAGTTCGCCACCGTCAGCCACGTGAACAGGGCCGTGAAGCCGAGAACGATCACGACGAAGATGATCAGCGTCCAGGCCGTGGAGCGCACCGAGCGGATCTTGGTCCACTCGGAGCTGAGCAGGCCGCCGAACCGAGGGTGTGGCCCGGCCACCGGGGGCGGTGCCGCCTGAACCGGCGATGTGGTCGTCATCGGGTGCTCCCTTCGGCCGCCGTGACCGGAGCCGGGCCGTGCTGGCCGAACTCCACGCTGCCGGACGTCAGTTCCAAGAACGCCTCTTCCAGCGAGGCCACCGGGGTCAGCTCGTGCAGCACGACCGACGCGGAGGCCGCGATCTCGCCGATCCGGGCGGCGTCGAGCCCGGTGACCGTCAGGAGCTCGGCGCCGTTGCCGTTGGCGGGATCGCCCGGCCTGGGCGGGCCGCCGGCTGCCACCCTGCCCCCGGCCCCGGTGATCAGGTCCGTCAGCCGCGAGGCGTCCGGAGTGCGCACGCGTACCGACTTGTCGGTGCTGCGGGCGATCACCTCGTCCGTGCTCGACTCGGTGATGAGCCGGCCCCGGCCGATCACGATCAGGTAGTCGGCGGTGACCGCCATCTCGTTCATCAGGTGGCTGGACACCAGGATCGTCCGGCCCTCCGAGGCCAGCTGCTTCATCAGGTTCCTGATCCACAGCACACCCTCGGGGTCGAGGCCGTTCACGGGCTCGTCGAGCAGCAGGACCTGCGGGTCGCCGAGCAGGGCGGCGGCGATGCCGAGCCGCTGGCCCATGCCGAGCGAGAACGAGCGGGCCCGCTGGCTGGCCACCTCGCGCAGCCCGACCAGGTCGAGCACCTCGTCGACCCGGGTGCGCGGCAGTCCCTGCGTCTGTGCGAGGAACAGCAGGTGGTTGCGAGCGCTCCGGCCCGGGTGCACCGACTTGGCCTCGAGCAGCGCGCCGACGGTTTCCAGCGGCCGGGCCAGATCGTGGTAACGCTGCCCGTTGATGGTGGCCGTCCCGGACTCGGGGTAGTCGAGGCCGAGAATCAGCCGCATCGTGGTGGACTTGCCGGCGCCGTTGGGCCCCAGGAACCCGGTCACCCGGCCCGGCTCGACAGTGAAGCTCAGGTTGTCGACCGCGAGTTTTTCGCCGTATCGCTTGGTGAGATCGCGTACCTCGATCATGCAGCTGCTTCCTTGTGCGAGTTCCTGTGTGAGTTCGGAGATCGCGGGCGAACTGCAGCCCCCGCCTAAGCTAGCAAGGTTTCTCAGCGCCCCGTGATGTCCAGCTAGCGTGTCCAGTAAAAGTGATATCAAAATAAGGTCGCGGCCGTCAAGCGATTTAAATCGTTGGCGCTTCCCGTCCCGGATTGTCTCATATCCGGACATGCCGGAACGCGTCGGATACTGGGTGAGTCGCGATAGCGCCGCGACCTGGCGGACGTGTGAGGTCCGCGCGCGTGGGCGGCCAGCGCGCCGGCCGGGGCGGGCGGTCACGTACGCTGCTGCACAGAATGGCCGAACCCAGTCAGCTTCCGGTGCCGTCCGGCCCGGGCCGCCGTTGGCCCTGGCGTGGCGGCGGGCGCGTGCTCGGCATGCCCGCCGTCGTCGGCGCTGTGGCCGCCGTGCTGGTGGGAACGGCACTGCTCGGCGTGGCGGCCGGGCTCACCTGGGCCGCGGTGGCGCCGCGCGCGCTCGCGGTCGTGGTCGGCCGCGGCTCGGCCGACGTGGTGAACCCGGAGACCAGCGCGTTCATCGCGGCCGACGGCTGGTTCACGCTGCTGACGGCGATCGGCGGCGTCATCTCCGGCCTGCTCGGGTACTGCTACACGGTCCGGCGGCACGGCCCGGTCGCGATGGCCGCCGTCCTGGCCGGCGGGCTGCCCGCGGCCCTGATCGCGATGTGGATCGGGCAGCAGTCGGGCAATGCCGGCTTCAACCACGCTCTCCTGGCTGGCCGGCCGGGCGTGCTGGTGCACGCGCCGCTGTCGCTCGGCGGCATCGGCGCGCTCGCGTTCTGGTCCCTGTTCGCTGGCCTGACCGCCGGGGGCATCGAGGCGGTCAGGCGGCTCAGGGAGCGCCAGGCTGCCCGGGCGCGGGTGCAGCCGTACGGGCCGCCCGGGCCGTCCCCGGTCCCCGGCACCGAGGGGCCGGCCGGCTAGGCCGCCACGGGCATCGCCGGCGCACGTACTTGCATGGACAGCAATGTGGCCCGGTCGCGGGGTGCGGCCGGGCCACCTGTGTGCCCCCGGGGAAGGCTGACAGGCGCTGCTGTCAAGGCCTTCACGGATCGTAACAGATGAATGACTACGTGTAACGTCAACAACACAATCAGGTGGCCGCCATCGCGGCTCCCACGATGCCGGCGTCGTTGAGCATGGCTGCGGGCACCACCCTGGCCCGCAGGCCCGTCAGCAGCGGCAGGAACTTCTCCGACTTCTTGCTGATGCCGCCGCCGATGATGATCAGCTGGGGGGACAGGAGCTGCTCCACGTGCTCCAGGTACTCATCGACCCGCCCGGCCCACTTGCCCCAGCTCAGGTCGTGCTCTTCCCGGACCAGCTCGGAGGCGCGCTTCTCCGCGTCCTTGCCGCGGATCTCGATGTGGCCGAATTCGGTGTTCGGAACCAGGATGCCGTCGATGAACAGCGCGCTGCCGATCCCGGTGCCCAGCGTCAGCATCAGCACGGTGCCCTTCTGGCCAGCGCCCGCGCCGAATCTCACCTCGGCAAGCCCTGCCGCGTCGGCGTCGTTGATCACGGTGACCGGCAGGCCCGTCACCCGGCCGAACAGCTCGCGGGCGTCGACGTCGATCCACGACTTGTCGACGTTGGCGGCGGTCCTGATGACGCTGTCGATGACCACGCCGGGAAACGTGATGCCGAGAGGGCCGGTCCAGGAGAACCCCGTCACCTGCTGGCGCACGACCTCGGCGACCGCTTCCGGCACCGCCGGGTGCGGGGTGTCGAGCTTGACCCGCTCGGCGGTCAGCTTTCCGGCGCTCACGTCGACCGGCGCCGCCTTGATGCCCGTGCCGCCGATGTCGACTCCCAGTACGTCAGCCATGCCGCCTCCGTGATGTCCGCTATTGCCCTCCGGGGTGCGAGGCCAGCGTAGGCATGTCCGCGGTCGCGTTGCCAGCGGGGCCGGCGTCCGCTGTCGGCCGGTCGGCTCTGCGTGGCCGGCTGTTCACCGGCCCGTCACCGCGGCACGATTGACTAGGCATACGAGCCGCAGCAGGAGGGCACCGGGCCATGGAACGTGTGGTGGTGGTCGGCGGCGGGGTGCTCGGCACGATGCACGCGGTGGCCGCCCGGCGCCGCGGGCTCGGTGTGCTGCACATCGAGCGGGAGCCCGAGGCGCGCGGCGCGAGCGTCCGGAACTTCGGCCTGATCTGGGTCAGCGGCCGCGCTCCCGGGCCGGAGCTCAGCCTGGCGCTGCGGGCCAGGGCGGGCTGGGAGGAACTGGCCGCCGACGTGCCCGGGCTGGGCTTCCGGCCGAACGGGTCCCTGACGCTGGCCAGCGACGATGTGGAACTACGGCTGCTGAAGGAGGCGGCCGCGCAGCCGGACGCCGCGGTTCGCGGGTTCGAGTTCCTCGACGCGCCGGCGGCCCGCGAGGTCAATCCCGCGCTGCGCGGTGAGTTCGCCGGCGCCCTGCGCTGCCGCAGGGACGGCGCGGTCGAGCCGCGCCTGGCGCTGCCCGCGCTCAGGGAGCACCTGCAGGC
>JASHQP010000401.1 GCA_030039095.1 Streptosporangiaceae bacterium | reverse complement strand
AGGTCGGTGAGCATGGCGCGCACGCGCTCGCCCCGGCCCGCGGCCGGCGGCCGATGCGTCCCGGACCCGGCCTGCCCGGGTGCGTGGACCTCAGGTGCGGACACGGCCGGAATGTACCACCATTCCCGGCCCGCGCAAGAACCGTTGCTACTTCGCGTGATGAGGTGAAGGGCCCTGAACGAGAACGGAAGCCGCCTGCTCGAGGGCGTGGTGTCGGTGGTCGCCGGCGGCGCCTCGGGAATCGGCCAGGCGGTCGTTACCCGGTTTGCGGAGCAAGGCGCGGCGGTCGAGTTCGTCGACATCAACGCCCAGGCGGTCTCGGACACTGAGCGGGGACTGCGTGCCCGCGGCCTCGACGTCAGCGGTCACGTGGCGGACGTCTCGGATGTCGGCCAGGTTGCCGCGTTCTTCGAGGGCATCTCCGGCCGTCATCCGGCGATCGGCGCCCTGGTCAGCTCCGTGGGCATCCAGCGCTACGGGACGGTCGAGACCACGTCACCGCGGATGTGGGACGAGGTGCTCGCCGTCAACGTGCGCAGCATGTTCCTGATGGCCTCCCGCGCGGTCCCGCTGATGCGGCGGGGCGGCGGCGGGGCGATCGTGAACGTCTCCTCCGTCCAGGCTGTGGCCAGCCAGCGCAACGTGGTGGCTTACGCCGCGAGCAAGGGGGCGATCGCCGCGATGACGCGGGCGATGGCGGTCGATCACGCGCATGAGGGGATCCGGGTCAACACCGTGCTCCCTGGCTCGGTCGACACGCCGATGCTGCGCGCGTCCGCGAGCGGTATCGCCCCGGAGGACACGGACGGCGTGATCCGCATGTGGGGCGCGGGACATCCCGTCGGCAGGGTCGGCCAGCCCGCCGAGATCGCGGACGCGTGTGTGTTCCTGGTCAGCCCGCTGGCGTCCTACGTCACGGGCGCTGAGCTGCGGGTGGACGGCGGCCTGCTCGCGGGCCTGGCGCTGCGGGCGCCCGGCGAGGGGGACAGCGCTACAGCAGCGACCTGACCCGGCGCAGGGACGTCTCGTCGGGCGGAACCTGGGTGACCACGATCAGGTCGGGCTGGTCGACCAGGCGCAGCTGGAACATCTGCAGCCAGATCAGCCCGGCGCCGGGGTCCTTGATGCCGATCGTCGCCGGCCGGAAGTAGCGCACCGGGTAACCGGCCCACCAGTCGCGGAACTGCGGGCTGGCCTCGGTCAGCGCCGCCACCAACTCGGCGAACCGGCGATCGCCGGGGCTGCGGCCCACGGCCGTGCGGAACTGGCTGAGGACGGCCTGGGCGGCCTGTTCCCAGCGCACCATGCGAGCGCGGTTCGCCGCGTCGGTGAGCATCATCCAGAGCATGTTGCGCCTGCCCGGCGGCAGCGAAGCGGGGTCATGCCTGACGCGCACGTAGGCCTGGTTCCACACCACATAGTCGAAGTGGCTGTCATAGATGGAGGCCGGGTTCGGCATGGCGGCGTCGACGAGCAGCTGCAGCCGGGGCAGCATGTCGCCGGACGCCGCCTGCGGCTCGGGCGGGGGCAGCCCGGCCAGCTCACGCACCTGCCGGTGCTGGTCTGGGTCAAGCAGCAGCGCCCGCGCGAGCGCGTCGATGACCTGGGTGGAGGCGGAGATGTCGCGGCCTTGTTCCAGCCAGGTGTACCAGGTGACGCCCACCCCGGACAGCTGCGCGACCTCCTCGCGGCGCAGGCCCTTGGCGCGCCGCCGGCCCGACGCGCTCCCCGTGACCAGGCCCACGTCGGCGGGCGTCAGCCGGGCCCGCTGGGTGCGCAGGAACGCGGCCAGTTCGGTGCGCCGGGTCGCCGGCACATGCGGGCTTTCGCTGGTCACGATGGGGTTCCCGAGTCCGGACGGCGTCTCGCCGTGCCTGGCAGCTTTAGTACCAGGATAGGTACCCGTTTCAGCGCTAGCGTGCGGTGCGACACCGCACCTGCGGAACCTTGGAAGTCAGGGAGACGAGATGACCGACGGGCTGATGCTGCCTCCCGGCGCGGGCCGGAGCCTTGCCGGCGCGGGCATGACCCTCAAGGTGGGCGCCGATCAGTCAAACGCGTGGTCGGCCTTTGAGGCGCTGGTCACGCCCGGCTTCGACGTGGGCCCACCTGCACCGCCAGGCCGAGGAGTTCTTCTTCGTCCTCGACGGCGAACTGGACCTGCTCGCGTTCGAGCCCCGCAGCAGGGCCATCGGCGACTGG
The DNA here is from genome assembly GCA_030039095.1 of Streptosporangiaceae bacterium. The sequence goes on along the minus strand of JASHQP010000401.1, from coordinate 1,857 downwards.
CGAACCTGGGAGTCGGCCAGCGGTACCCGGGTTCTGCGCGGCGGGCCGGGGTCCGCGATGTTCGTCCCGGCCGGCTGCCCGCACGCCTTCGCCAACCCCGGGACCGCCCCGGCACGCATGCTGTTCCTGTTCCTCACCAGAATGTCGGCGTCTTCTGCCGGGTTCGCATCACCGGCGGCGAGCTGCGGCCTGAGCCGAACGGTGATATCGCTGAGTCGGTGTGGACCCCGATCTGCGACGTCGCTCAGCTTCGCCGCTCATCGCTCGTTGATGTCGGTCTTGCCCTGGCACGGACCGTTCCGGCGACCGGCCACGTCGCCCCCGTTGCGGTGGGTGGCCTTATCCAGCACCAAGAGCCGAGACACGACCCTAAGGCAAGCTGTTCAGGAACGCGAGCACGGCTTCGTTGAACAGGGCCGGCTGGTCGATGTTGCACATGTGCCCGGCATCGGGGATAACGACCTTCTGCGCGCCAGGGATCTTGGCGGCGACGTAGTCGGCGGCGCCGAGAAACGCCTCGTCACGCCCCCCGACCAGCACCAGCGTTGGCACACGGACCGATGCAAGCCCGTCGATCACCTCGCTGCTGGACTGGGCGAGCATGCCGCGCGCCGCCATGGCCAGGCCCGACGCCGAGCGGTGCCCCGGTGCGGTGGGCCCGGAGTCGTCGCCGAACGCCCCCAGGCCGTCGCGTTCCAGGCGGTCGGCGGTCGCGAGCGCGCGGCTGTTCCACCGCTGCCGCGCCGCGTCGCTGCGGAAGCCCGGGCCAGTGTCGCACAGCACCAGGGCGGCCACACGCTCGGGCATCTCCAGGCAGAACGCCAGCGACAGGAACCCGCCGAGCGACAGCCCTCCGGCCACGGCCCGCTCCGCCCCGGCGGCGTCCAGCAGCGCCGCCATGTCGGCCACGCAGGCCGCGTGCGTGTACTCGGCGGGGTCGGCCGGGCTGTCGCTGCGGCCGTGGCCGCGCATGTCCCAGGTGATCACCGGCCGGTCGGCCTCGAGCGCCGTGCGGTTGGGCTGCCACATCGCCGCGGACGCGCCGAAGCCATGGCTGAGCAGCAGCGGAGGCCGCCCGTCGGCGTCCCCGGTGACCTCGTAGAAGATGTGCTTGCCCGCCCGGTCCAGGTACGGCATGGGTGTCCCTCGCTTCCCGGCGCGTCAGCCGCTGTGCGGCAGGTCGCGGAACGGCAGGTCGCGGCCGGCGTCGGGTTCGCGTGGCAGGCCGAGGATCCGCTCGGCGATGATCGTGCGCTGGATCTCGTCGGTCCCCCCCGCGATCGAGATCGCCGGAACCGACAGCAGGATCTCGGCGATCACGCCGTTCAGCGGTGACCCGTCACCAGCGAGCATGGCGGACGGCCCGGCGATCATAGCGTGCACCCGAGCCGCCTGCCGGGCGATCCGGCTGCTGGCCAGCTTGCCGAGCGAGCCCTCCGGGCCCGGCGCCTGGCCGGCTGCCCGGGCGGCAGCGGCCCGGGCAGCTGTCCACCGCGCCGACAATGCCAGCTCGGTGAGCCTCGCGATCTCCTGGCGGACCAGCGGGTCGGCGGCCCGGCCCCCGGCCCTGGCGCGCTCTGTTAGCAGATCGGCGCGGCCCGCGCGCTGCGGGTACCACTTGTGCGGCTCGCTGGCCGCGGTCCGCTCCGCGATCGCCTCCCGCCAGGCGCGCCCGGCCGGGTTTGCTGGCACCGGTCCGGGCCGGGACGCGGCAAGACGGCGCTCGTGCGCCAGGATCGACAGCGCCACCGTCCAGCCGCCGCCCTGCTCCCCGATCAGGTAACCAGCTGGGACCCTGGCCTGGTCGAGGAATACCTCGTTGAACGAGGCGTGGCCGTTCATCTGGCGCAGCGGGCG
>JASHQP010000400.1 GCA_030039095.1 Streptosporangiaceae bacterium | reverse complement strand
GGCGGTAAGGCGTTCCAGATCCCGGCCGACGCGCTGCCGTACCTGAACCGGGGGCTGAGCCCGGCGCTGTTCGAGCTGAGCTCGCTGGCGGGAGCCGAGTCGGCGGGCCGGCTGCCGGTCCAGGTTGGCTACCACGGCCGGGTGCCCAAGCTGCCGGGTGTGACGATCACCAGTTCACGCGGCGGCACCGCACGCGGCTACCTGACCGCCGCGTCCGCGGCCAGGTTCGGGGCGGCTCTGGCCCGCCAGTTCGTGGCCGATCACGCCCGGGGCAGCTACGGCACCGACGGCATGTTCGCCGACGGGGTGTCGATCGGCCTTCGCGGCAAGGCCGCGGCCGCGGCGGTCCCCGCGGCCCCGGCGGCCCGGCCGCACTTCGTGATGCACACGCTGACCGTGACCGGGACCGACCTTGCGGGCGGGCCCGACACCGGCGACCTGGTCAGCGTGTACAACGTGGACAACCCGCTGAAGTTCGGCGACCCGGTGGAGACGACCAACGTCTTCGACGACGGCTCGGTCAGGTTCAGCGTCCCGGCCGGGCACTACATGGCGGTCGGGGTGTTCTTCGACGTCTCCGGCACGAAGGTCACCGGGCTGCGGTCGGTGACCGTGCCGCAGTTCACCGTCGCCGCGGACACCACGGTGGCGGTGGATGAGCCGACCGCCACCGATCGGGTCCAGATGGTGACGCCGCAGCCCACGGTTACCCAGGACGCCACGTTCACCACCTACCGGGTCACGGGCAACGGCGACCTGATCGAGGACGGCTTCGACGGCGGCAACGTGCCGCTCTGGACGAACGAGACCACCGAGGCGCCAACGGTCGGCACGCTGCAGACCGGCGTGACGGGGTACCTGACCTCGCCGCGGGGCGCCAGCCCGGCCTACGACTACAACCTGGCGTTCGCCGGGACCGGCGGTGTCATCGGCCCGCAGCAGTACGTGGTGGCCCCCGGCAGCGTCGCCACGATCACCTCGGGCTACTTCCAGGACGGCGGGTCGATCGGCGGCTGGGAGCCGCTCGGCGTCTTCGCGTTCCAGCAGACGGGCCTGATCTCGGCCGACATTTTCCCGTTCGGGCTGCCCCAGCCGCTGGAGCAGAACTTCTCCGCCGGGGCCTCGCTGATGTGGACCAACGCGTACTTCCAGAAGTACTCGACGCTGTCCGGCGGCCAGACCGACTCGGCCCGCGTGTTCGCCCCCGGCCAGACGGCAACGCAGAACTGGAACGCGTACCCGCTGCATCCCGGGCCCGACGTCAACCTGGTCGGCGCGGCCAACCCATTCCCCGAGCTGCCGTCGGCCAGCCGGTCCGGCAACACGCTGACGCTGGTCGTGACGCCGTTCAGCGACAACACGTTCGGGCACACGGGCAGCGGGTTCTCCCCCGGCATCTTCGGCAACGTGGGAACGCTGCGCGGCAGCTACCTGCTGCAGGAGAACGGCAAGAAGATCGCCGCTGGCAACGCCGCCGCGATGGCCGAGGGCGGTTCCAGCTTGTTCCTGCAGGCCAGGCTCGGCAGCAAGCCCGGGGTTGTCCGGTTCGTGCTGACCGCGTCGCGGACCGGCCGCATCTACCACCTGTCCACCGCGAGCCAGACCGTGTGGACGTGGCACACGGCCCGCCGGCCGGGAGCGACGGTCCCGGCCGGGTGGATCTGCGCCGACGGATCGCGAGCGTGCGCCGTGCAGCGGATGATGACCCTCCTCTACGACGTGAGCGGGATGGCCGTCGACGGCGTCGCCCCGCCCGGCCCGCAGCAGATCCAGCTCACGGTCGGCCGCCTGCAGGGTGCCCCGGTGTCCGGGGTCACCGGGGCAACCGTGGCCGTGTCGGTCAACGGCACCACCTGGCAGCGGGCGACCGTGACCGCGACGGGTGGGGGCCAGTTCAACGTGACGTTCACCGCGCCGCCCGGGGCCTTCGTGAGCCTGCGGGTGCACGCCACCGACGCGGCCGGGGACCAGATCACCGAGACCATAACCCGCGGCTACAAGACCGCGGCATGACCCAGGCTGGAGACCGTCGATGAACCTGCGCAACGTGCTCGCCGCGGCCGCTGCCGCGATCGTGTCCTTCGGCCTGCTCACCGCCGCCGCGAGTCCCGCCACCACCGCGGCCACGGCCGCCAAACCCACCACGACCGCGGCGGCCGGAGGCGGCGCGATGCGAGCCGCCTGCCCGACGGCCCCCGCCGGCGATGAACGGTGCTTCGCCCTGTTCGCGCCCCAGCTGAGGGTGAACGCGGCGATCGCCGCGGGGGTCCGCGGCGCCGTGTCCCATCCGTCCGGCCTGAGCCCCGCCGACATCGCCTCGGCCTACAAGCTGCCGACCCGCCGCAACCCGCACGAGACCGTGGCGGTGGTCGAGGCCTTCCAGACCCCGAAGCTGGCCGCCAACCTGGCCGTCTACCGCAGCCACTACGGGCTCGGCGCGTGCAAGGAGTCGACCGGCTGCCTGCGGGTGGTCAACGAGAAGGGCAACGCCGGGCCGCTGCCGGCGTCCGCCGTGCCCTCGGGATGGGACGTCGAGACCATGCTCGACGTCTCGATGGTGTCGGCGGCCTGCCCGCACTGCAAGATCCTGGTCGTCGAGGCGAGGAACGACAGCGTCGCGAACCTGGCCGCCGCCGAGAACACCGCGGCGCGGCTGGGCGCGGCGGTGATCTCCGACAGCTTCGGCACGCAGGAGTCCGGTTTCAGCCAGGCATACTCCGCCGACTACGACCATCCCGGTCACGTCATCGTCGTCGCCAACGGCGACCTCGGGTTCACGGCCGCCAACTTCCCGGCCAACCTCACCACTGTCACCGCGGTCGGCGGCACGCAGCTGACCAGGGCCAGCAACGCCAGGGGCTGGAACGAGCAGGTCTGGAACAACTTCGCCGGGGCAGGCGGCAGCGGCTGCTCGGCGTACGTGGCCAAGCCCGCCTGGCAGCACGACTCGCACTGCTCGATGCGCACGGTCGGCGACGTCGCGGCCGTGGCCTGGAACATCCCGATCTACGAGAAGCTCCAGGGCGGCTGGCTGACCGTCGGCGGCACGAGCGTGTCAGCGCCGCTGATCGCCGGTGTGTACGCGCTGGCCGGCAACGCGGCCACGGTCCCGCTCGGTTACGCCTACGCGCACGCCGGTTCGCTGTTCGACGTCACCAGGGGCAACAACGACTGGTTCAACGGCGCGGGCGGCGCGACGTGCGGCCACGACTACCTGTGCGTGGCCAAGAAGGGATACGACGCGCCGACCGGCATGGGAACCCCGGACGGCACCGGCGCGTTCTGACACCCGCAAGTGGTGACGCCGATGAACGCAACGCCACGAGAAGGTGGATAGATACCGAAAAGGACCAGCCCGCGTTCGCTCGCCAGGTCATGGGCAGCGAGGATGAAGACGTGCGATGGATCGAACTCGATGGCGCCGTCAACGTCCGTGACCTCGGCGGGCTGGACACCGACGATGGCCGGGCCACCATGGCGGGCCGGCTGCTGCGCGGGGACAACATGCAGGGCCTCTCGCCGGCCGACGTGAAGCTCCTGGTCGACGACATGGGCGTGACCACGGTCGTCGACTTGCGCGCTCCCGGGGAAGTCGAGTCCGAGGGGCCGGGGCCGCTGACGCGGGTCGGCTCGGTCCGGCACAGGTATCACTCCGTGCTGCCGGAGGCCGGCTCGGCCACCGACGTTGCGGCCGACGCCCTGGCCGTGCTGCGGCGCGACGGAGCGCTCTCCCGGTACCCGGACGACGTCAGGACCGGCTACTACCTCGGCTACCTCGAGGACCGGCCGGAGCAGGTCGCCGGGGCGCTGCGCAGCATCGCCGGGGCGCCCGGTGCGGCGCTGGTGAACTGCGCCGCAGGCAAGGACCGGACCGGCGTGGTGGTTGCGCTCGCGCTCACCGCCGTCGGGGTAAAGAGGGAAGCCGTGGTCGCCGACTACGCGGCCAGCGGAGAGCGCATCGTCGCGGTCCTGGACCGGCTGCGCGCGTCGAGGACCTACGCGGCGGACATCAGCAGCAGGCCCAATCCCGCCGCGGACGACACGCCACGGCCGGAGACCATGGCCGCCTTTCTCGAACAGCTCGACGTGCGCTACGGCGGGGCGGCGGGCTGGCTCGCCGCCCACGGGTTCGGCCCGGGCGACGTCGGATTGCTGCGCGCCAAGCTGCTCGGCTCCACGTAGTGGCGGCGCGACCGCGCCGCTGGCGTCACGTTCGGGCTATGACTCCCTGCCACGCGCCGAGCGGCGATTCCGGCGCGGTGCTCAGCAGGATCTCACGGGCCGGAACGGGCAGCGTGGCTGGCTGATCGGACAGGTTGACCGCGACCGTGAGGTGGCCGACACGGTAGGCCCATACCCCCCCTTCCGCCCGCAGCAGGTCGTAGGGAGCGATCGTGCCGCGGAACTCGGTGCGGCGCAGGGCGAGCAGGCTGCGGCAGAAGCTGAGCACGGATCCTGGGTCGTCGCGCTGGCCTGCCACGTTCTCGGCGGCGTCGCCGGGCGGGAGCCACGGCGTCACGCCCTCGGCGGTGAAGCCCGCCGACGGCGAGGCGTCCCACTGCATCGGCGTCCTGCCCCGGTCCCTGCTGCCGTCCCAGCCGGCCCCCTGCCGGGACATGTCGTCCCGGCGCAGCTCGACGGGGACCCTGACGTCGGTCATCCCGATCTCGTCGCCGTAGTACAGGACGGTGGTGCCCGGCAGCGTGGCCAGCACCATGAGCGCGAGCCTGACCTTGCGCTCGTCCCCGCCGCACCAGCGGGTCGGGAACCGGCCTACGTCGTGGTTGGACGCCGTCCAGACCGGGCAGGCCCCGGCGGGCAGCCGCGAGAGCGTCTGGCCGACCACGCCGGACAGGTCCTGCGCGGTGAACCGGGCAAACACGAACGGGAAGTTGAACGCGAGCTGCAGCTCGTCGTCGTGGCCGTAGTAGGTGGCCAGGCTGGCCAGATCCCGCACCCAGGTCTCGCCGAGCAGCAGCCGGGTCGGCTCATAGCTCTCGGCGATCTTTCGCCAGTCCCGGAACACGCCGTGGGTCTCCGGACGGTTGGCGCTGTAGAGCTGCTCCTGGCCGAACCGGCCCCCGAGCGGGTCGGTGGTGGCCGCCGGCGGGTTGTCGCGCAGTTCCGCATCCTTGTACAGGCCGTGCGCGACGTCGATGCGGAACCCGGCCACGCCCCGGTCGAACCAGAACCTGACGATCTCGTCGAACTCCCGGTGCACCGCCGGGTTCCGCCAGTTCAGGTCGGCCTGGCTGTCCAGGAACAGGTGCAGGTAGTACTGACCGGTGGGCTCGTGCCACGCCCACGCGGAATGCCCGGTCGCGTCCACCCAGTTGGTCGGCGGCCCGCCGCCCGGCGCCGCGTCGGCCCACACGTAATAGTCGCGGAACTCGGCGCCGCGGCCGGTCACCGCGTCGATGAACCACGGATGCGCGGTGCTCGTGTGGTTGGGCACCAGGTCGAGCAGCACCCGCATGCCCCGCGCCCCCGCGCGGGCGATCAGCCGGTCGAGGTCCTCCAGCGTGCCCAGCTCGGGATGCACGCCCAGGTAGTCGGAGACGTCGTAGCCCCAGTCCTCGTCCGGGGACGGCATCGTCGGCGACAGCCAGATGCCGTCGACGCCGAGCCAGGAAAGGTGGTCGAGCCGCTCGATGATGCCTGGCAGGTCGCCGTAGCCATCGCCGTTGGTGTCCAGCCACGACCTGACGTAGAGCTGATAGAGCACCGCACCGTGCCACCAGCGCTGCCCGCCGTCGTTCTCGTCCATCTGCCTCCGATCCAGGGTCGCCCAGAGCCTATGGCTTCTTGCTTTTACGGTTCCGCCCGGCCGACACTGGACGGGTGATCTGGGTCGAGGTGGTCATAGCGGTCGCGCTGATGCCCGTGGCCACCTACGCGCTGATCTTCGCGTGGCGCGGGGCCCGGTGGCTGAGCGAGTCCCGGTACAAGGCCCCGCCGCCCAGGCCGCTGGAGCGGCTCGAGGCGGACCTGCGCCGGCTGCGCGCGGAACTCGAGGACACCGAGACCAGGGCCGGCCTGACCGCCAAGCACCACCGCGTCCGGGCGCTGCGCGGCGCGTACACCGACGCGCTGACGTCCGCCTGCGAGCGGCTCGGGGTCGCGCCTCCGGCGGGCGGTGACCGCGCGGCGCAGGCCGAGATCTACCGGGTGGAAGCGGAACTGCGCCTGCGTGGCCTCGACGTCCGGGAAACGGCCGTGCACTGAATGGCGGGCGCAGCCCTGCCCGCACCGGTTCGCGTGCTCGCGATCTCCGACGAGGTGGATGAGGCGCTCGCCGCCGACCCCGGCCCGGTGCGCGGCGCCGACCTGATCGTGTCCTGCGGTGACCTGCCCTTCGAGTACCTGGGGTCGCTGATGAACGCCCTCGACGTTCCGCTCGTTTTCGTTCCCGGCAACCACGACCCGGACCTGTCCGGGTACCGGTCGTCCCGCGCGGGCCTGACGCTCCGGGCCGGCATGCCGGTCCGGGAACCGTGGCCGGGCGGCGCGGTCAACGCCGACGGGCACGTCGTCGACGCGGCCGGGCTGCGGATGGCCGGGCTCGGCGGGTGCCTGCGCTACCGTGACGGTCCCAATCAGTACACCGACCGGCAGCAGGCCCGCCGTGCGCTCGCGCTGCGCACGGCGGCCCGGTGGCGCGGGC
>JASHQP010000399.1 GCA_030039095.1 Streptosporangiaceae bacterium | reverse complement strand
CGTGGCAGATAAAGCGCAAATAGCGCGCCTCGGCTAGCACGACGCTCCTATGTCAAGACGCGTCGCAGCCCGGCTGGCGTCACATTGGAATAACGCAGCGTCGGTGAAATGGCGTCGGCTGCTACGCACGGTAGCGGCACCCGCTGCCTGTCACCCCTATGGCTAGGCGGAGGGACATAGGTCGGCACCGGGCGCGGCGGCTGGCGGTGCGAGGTGCGGCTGGGGTGTCAGGTGCGGCGGCCGGGCGGTGCGCGGCGGCTGGGGCCGGTAAATGTCAAGGCAGCTGAGCATTCTTTCTCGATGCAACGAAATCTGTTCCATAATGAGGCGAACAAGCCGCGAACGGCGCTGGAGGGAGCGCATCGGATGGTTGCATCCGGAATGGCAGCAGACATCGCTGCGCTCCTGTCCAGCACCTCGGCGAGAACGCTGACGATCGGGCTCGACAAGTCAGGCCACATCCTGCAGCACGACCGCGCGGCGGGCGAGGTTCTCGCGGAAGTTCCGGGCTCCCTGCTCAACACGGATTTCGCCACCCTGGTGACCGGGTCCACCTACGGCAGCGGGTTTCAGGCGCTCATCGACGCCGCCTCCTCCGATCGTGAGAGCACCGCGGTGCTGACGATCAAGACCGGCAACGGCCACCACGCCGACGCGGTCGTCACGGTCCAGCCGCTGCGCTCCACCGACCCGCGGCTCGTCGCCCAGCTCGTGCTGCGCATCGCCCCTCCGTCGGAAGAACGGTTTCTTGATCCGGCGGTGATGCGGCACGCGCTGCTCGATGGCGCATTCGCCAGAACCGGCGGCGCTCTCGACATTGACCAAATGGCGCCGGCGCTCGTCAACATCATCGTTCCGCACTTCTGTAATTCCGCGGGGCTGCTGGTACTGGAGAGTCTGGTCGGGGCGGATGAGTTCCCAGGCGACACTTACGACGGGCAGCACCTGGTGCGCCGGCTCGCGATCGCCCATGACGATGACGACCCGGGCTGGGACGCGGCGTTCCCGACCGGCGAGATCCTGAGCTACCCGCAGGACACGCCGTACACGCGCTGCCTGGACAGCGGCAAGCCGGTCATGCACGACGTCACCGTGGACGCCGCCGATGACCTGGCCAGGGGGATGCGGCGCAGGCCGATGGCGAGGCTGATGGCCGGCACCTCGATGCTGCTGCTGCCGCTGATCGCCCGGGGGACCACGCTCGGCTTCTTCGCCTGTTCCCGGTACAAGGGGTACCGCCGGTTCGACGCTTACGACACCGAGATCGGCATGGAGTTCGCGTCCCGCGCGGCGATCTTCATCGACAATGCGCGGCGGTACAGCAGGGAGCGCGCCACCGCGCTGACGCTGCAGCGCAGTCTGCTGCCGACCGGGCTCTCCGCGCCGTCCTCGGTCGAGGTCCGGCACCGCTACCTGCCCGGCAGCAAGATGATCGAGGTGGGCGGGGACTGGTACGAGTCGATCGCGCTGCCGGGCGGCCGGGTGGCGCTCGTGGTCGGCGACGTGGCCGGCCACGGGGTGCGCGCCGCGGTCACCATGGGCAGGCTGCGCACCGCGATCCGGACGCTCGCCCGGCTCGAGCTGCCGCCGGCCGAGACGCTGCAGCAGCTTGACGAGCTCATGCACGATCTCGGCCAGCGCGAGCCGCACTTCGCCACCTGCGTGTACGCGATCTTCGACGCGGTCTCCGGCAGCTGCGAGGTCGCCTCGGCCGGCCACCTGCCGCCGCTGCTGGTCTCGCCGGATGGCAGCAGCCAGTTCCTTGATGTCGCACCGGCGCCGCCGCTCGGCATCGGGTCGGGGCCGATCCAGACGCGAATATTCAAGATCCGGAATGGCAGCCTGCTCGTCCTCTACACCGACGGGCTGGTGGAACGGCGCGCCAGCGACATCGACGAAGGGCTGACCCGGCTGCAGGAGACGTTCGGTCCCGGCTCGGCAACCCGGCCGCTCGAGGATCTGTGCAAGGCGACGCTCGCCAGCGTGTACGCCGACCATCAAAGAGACGACATCGCGGTGCTGCTGGCCAGGCTCAACCGGTTGGCGCCGGATCAGCACGTCACCTGGAAGCTCGCCACCGAGCTGACGTCCGCGCGCCGGGCACGCATGCTCGTCCGCAGGCGGCTGAAGCGCTGGGGCCTGGCCGAGCTGATCCCGACGGCGGAACTGCTCGCCTCCGAGCTCGTCACCAACGCGGTCCGGTACGCCCAGGGGTCGATCGCGCTGCGCCTGGTACGCGAGGAAGGACTGGTGTGCGAGGTCCACGACGACTCGGCGGCCCTGCCCCGGCTGCGGCACGCGAGCGACGACGACGAGCGAGGCCGCGGCCTGCAGGTCGTGAGCCAGCTATCCGAGCGCTGGGGTGCGCGGCGCACGCTCTCCGGCAAGGCCGTCTGGTGTGAGCTGGCCCTCCCCTACACCTGAAGAGCGAAACCCCGCCGTCCTGACCGGGCGAATGGATAAGGGCGGCGGGGCCACGCCCGGGCGAGGCGTCAGGTGGTGGCGGCGCCGCCCCTGGTGTCCTGCCTGATCGACAGCTTGCCGTTTCGCATCAGCGCGACGCGCTGGGCCCTGCGGGCAACCGAGCTGTCGTGAGTGATCAGGACCAGGGTCAGCCCACGGTCCCGCCAGAGTCCCTCGAGCAGCGCGATGATCTCGTCCCTGGTGCCCTCGTCGAGGTTGCCGGTTGGCTCGTCGGCGAGCAGCACCTTCGGCTCCTTGACCAGCGCCCTGGCGATGGCCACCCGCTGCTGCTGGCCGCCGGACAGCTCGGAGGGCAGGTGCCTGGCGCGGTCGCCGAGGCCGACTCCCTCGAGGCCCCGCATCGCCCGGGCCCGCCGCTCGCCCGCGCTGATGCCGAGCGGCACCAGCGCGGTTTCCACGTTCTCCTGCGCGCTGAGCGTTGGGATCAGGTTGAACGTCTGGAAGATGAACCCGATCGACGCCGCCCTGACCTTGGTCACCTGGCTCTCCCTCATCTGGGCCAGGTCATGCCCGTCGAACTCGACGATGCCGGACGTGGGCCGGTCAAGGCCGCCGAGCATCTGCAGCAGCGTGGTCTTGCCGTGCCCGGTCGGGCCCTGGATGGCGAGCCACTCCCCGCCGGAGATCACGAGGTCGACGCCCTGCAGCGCGTGCACGGTGGCGCGGCCCTTCTGGTAGTTCTTGGTCACGCCGGTGAGCTTGTACATGGAATCCTCTCCTCGCTGTCCGCGCTGTCCGCCCGCCCGGTCACTCGACCCGGGCCAGGGCCGCCGCCGGGCGGAGCCTGGCCGCGCGCCACCCGCCGAGCATCCCGGCGATCAGTCCGCCGGCCACGGCAAGCACCACGGCGAGGATGATGATGTTGAGGGTGACCGGCGCCGTCAGGTGAACGGTCGTGGCGTGCGCTGCAGCCGCACGGAAGCGGTCGGCCCCGCCACCGCCGAAACCACCGCCTCCGCCACCACCGAAGCCGCCACCACCGCCGCCTCCGCCGCCTCCGCCACCACCGAAGCCGCCACCACCGAAGCCGCCGCCACCACCACCAAAGGTGCGGGCGCCGCCCGGCGTTGCCGAGCCGGTGGTCGGGCCGAGCGATGCGGTCAGCGACGGCGAGGCGTGCTCCACGATCTTGGCGCCGAGGAAGCCGAGCCCGATGCCGACCACGCCGCCGATGATGCCCATCGCCACCGACTCGCCCATGACCTGGCCGATCACGCGGCGGCTGCGCCAGCCGAGCGCCTTCAGCGTGCCGAACTCCCTGACCCGACGGGAGACCGCGGACATGGTCAGCAGGCTGGCCAGCAGGAACGCCGCGATCAGCACCGCGATCGCCAGCCACTTGCCGAGGTTGTTCGCCAGGCTCGACGCGCTGGACAGCGATCCGGTCACCTCGCTGGCCAGGTCGGACGACGTGGTCACCGTCGCGCCCGGCACCGCCTTCTGGATCTCCTTCTGCACCGCGCTGATGTCCGACGAACTGTCCGCCGCGACGTAGATCGTGTTCACCTTGCCCGTCGACGACGACAGCGCCTGGGCGCGGGCCAGCGGGACATACACGTCGGCCGACTGATCGCTCGCCGGCTCGCTCACGATCCCGACGACGGTGAACTTGGTGCTCGCCAGCGTGACGTCCGAGCCGAGCTTCACGCTTGCCGACTTCGCGTAGCTGGAGTCGATGACCGCGACGTTGGAACCGGCGTCCGAGGACTTCAGCGTGCGGCCCGAGGTCAGGGTGCCGTTGCTGAGCGGGCCGAGCGCCTGCGCGCCCGAGGCCAGGTCGATGCCGTCGACGGACACCGTGTTCCCCGCGTTGAACGACCCGGGGCCGCGGAAGCCTCCGCCGCCACTGCCACGGCCGCCACCACCGAAGCCGCCACCACCGCTGCCACCGCTGCCACCGCTGCCACCGCTGCTGAAGTCCGGGATCTTGAACGTGGTGTCGACGCTGTCGGCAGTCAGCGCGCCGGACGCGGCGGCCACGCCGTTCAGCCTGGAGATCGTCGTCACCGCGGAGTCGTCAAGGGTGCCCAGGCTGCGGGTGGCGGTCAGGGTGTCGATCTTGACCGTCGCGCCCGGCTTGAAGTTGAAGTTGCGGTTGCCGGTGCCGAACGACCCCGCGGTGGGAGCCTTGGTGACGGTTGCGGCCGTGCCGACGCCGTACAGGTTCTGCAGCACCGAGCCCTGGGCGGCCTTCACGCCGGATGAGGCGGCCGTCACGGTGATCACCAGGCCGATCCCGAGGGCCAGGCCCACGGAGATGAATATGGCCTGGCGCATCCGCCGGCGCAGTTCACGCCGGAGGTACGTGAAGAACATGAGAACTCCTCTGGAACCCGGGTCGCCGCATGGAACGGGCCGAGCCACCGCGGCGCGAGATTGCCGACGCCGGGCGCAACGGGGCTGCGCCGGTTTAGATGATGGGGGTTGTCTCTGAAGAGATGCTGAAGGAGTTCTGCGAAGTTACCGGAATCAGCCGACCTGCCCGCTCCGCGCGTAAAGCAGCAGCCAGATGCCGGAAACCCGCCCAGTCCCGGACCAGCCTCGGCACGGCGGCCCGCCAGCGCGCGGTTTCCCGGCTGCGTCATGGGCTCGCGCCACCCGCCGTGGGGTGCTCATACAGGAACAGCCAGATATCGCTGACCTTCCACTTGCGGACCAGCCGGAAGTTCAGCCCGTTCAGGATCACCAGCGGTGAGCGGTGGCCGTACTCGACGACCCACACCCGCGACACGTGGGCCAGCCGCTGCCGCACCACGGGATCGGGCAGGAACGTGCCGACCAGCGTGGCCGACTGGACCGGCGACTCGGCCTGGGCGATGGGAATGAGCTGGCGGATTCCGTACGGGTAGGCCTGCGCGAAGTTCTCCGCCTTGAACTCCAGGACGGCGTCCCCGGGCCGCCTGTTGCCGGCCACGATCCGGTCGGCCTGCCTGATGTTGTCCATGTGGCCGTCCGGCGTCCGCACCTGCTGCTGCATCGGCACGCCGAGCAGGGCGATCACCACGAGCCCTGCCGTGCCCGCCACCCAGCCGAGCGACGCGAGGCCGGCGCCGGCCAGCAGCGCGATCGCCGGCATGCAGAGCAGGACGTAGCGCAGCGTGTACACGGGGGTGATCACCGACGCGGCGAGCAGGAGCGCGGGTGGCAGGATCAGCCAGGGCAGGCAGAGCGCGGGCACCGAGCCCGGCCAGCTGGCGCGCAGCCGCTCGCGGCCGGGAAGCGCGCTGACCACGATGCCCGCCACGACGGCCAGGACCACGGCGCCGGCCATGGCCGCCGGGCCGACGAGATAGTGCAGGCCGGTGATCGCGGCGAGATTGGGTGGCGTGAGCCAGGACAGCGTCCCGCGCTGTACGTAGCCGAGCGCCAGCACCGGGCTGGTGAGCAGGATGCCCGCCACGGCGGCGGCGAGCCAGCCGAGCGCCAGCGACCGGGCCGCCCCGGCCTCGCGCAGCCAGCGCAGCCCGACGGTCACCGCGTGCGCCGTGATCAGCAGCAGGCCGAAGATGTCCACGATGCCGAGGGCGGCCAGGCACAGCGCGTACCCGATCAGCCAGCGATGCCGGCCACCCGGCTCGGCGTCCATGACCCGGACCAGCAGGTAGCTGGCCAGCGCGGCGAGCGCGACCACGATCGCGTACGGCCGCGCGTCCTGCCCGTACAGGCTGACCTCGGGCAGGACCGCGAACACCAGGCCGGAGGCGAGCCCCGCCCGGGGCGAGATCAGCCGCCTGCCGATCGCGACCACCGCGGCGGCGGCGCACGCCATCGCCACCGCCGACGGCAGCCTGGTCACCAGCTCTCCGCTGCCGCCCACGTGCACCATGGCCCAGATCAGCAGGTAATAGGCGCCGTGCACGGCGTCGATGTTGCCCAGGGTCCTGATCAGGTTGCCGAGCGGGCGCTGGGCCGCCGACATCGTCGCCGCCTCGTCCCGCCAGTAGGAGGAGCCGGTGATGCCCCAGAGCATGATCACGAACGTGACCACCGGCGGCAGCGCCGTCACCCACCAGGCGCCGAGATCAGGGCCCCGTCGTCTCGTCCCGCCCTCGGTCTCGCCGGCCTGCCCCGCCGGAACGGGCTGCGTGCTCGGCGGCTGGGTGCTGGGCGAGGTCAATGCCGGGTGCCTTCCGGTCGGCTCGGAACACGGTCACTAGACACTATGCAACGCCGGGCGCCGCCGGGCGCACTTGGCAGGGGGCAACCATGATCGTGGCGGATTTGATGCTTCACCTGCCCGGTTGCCCGCTGCCGGGTCCCGTGTCAGGCGTTCGCGCCCACCCGCGCAGGCCGGACGGACGTGGGGCGGCTTCCTGGCTCACCTGGAGCATGGCAGCGCCGCGTAGCCAGTCAGCGGTCAGCCATACTATCCAGCAACGTAAGGAGATTCGCGTGCTCATCACCGCCAGCCGCCTGGCGTCATGGCCCCCAGCGTGACCAGGTACCGGCCAGGCCCGCCAGCGCGCGCACCGCGCCGGGACGCCGGGTGAACACGGCCGCCGCCGCGATCGCCGTCGCGGTGACCTTCACCTGGCTGGGAATGATCCTCGCGATCTCGTTCCTCGAGGCACCGCTGAAGTTCCGCGCCCCGGGCGTGACCATCCCGATCGGGCTGGGCATCGGCCGCCTCGTCTTCCGCGCCCTGAACCTGGCTGAAGCGGCCCTGGCCGTGGCCATGACGGCCGCCGTCCTGGCCGGCAGCGCCCCCGCGCTGGTCCTTGCGTTCATGGCGGCCGCCGACGTGCTGCTCGCCACGCAGGTGGGTGTGATCCGCCGCCGGCTCAGCCGCCGCACCAGCCAGGTACTGGCCGGCGCGGACCCGTCCCGCTCCCGGACGCACCTGTGCTACGTCGCCGCCGAGGTCGCCAAGGTCATGATCTTGATAAGCCTCGGCACCAGCATCCTGGCCAGGTAGCCCGCGCCGCCCGCGGCGTCAGCTGCGCATGGCGCGGATGGACTCGCGCAGGGATCCCATCGTGGCCAGGACGGCGGAGGGCTCGTAGCCGCAGTGCGCCATGCAGTTCGCGCACCGCGGGTCCTTGCCACGGCCGTAGGAGTCCCAGTCGGTGGTCTCGATCAGCTCCTTGTAGGTCTTCGTGTAGCCGTCGGCCATCAGGTAGCAGGGCCGCTGCCAGCCGAGCAGCGAGTACGACGGGATGCCCCACGCGGTGCACGAGTAGTCCGTCTTGCCCTCGAGGAAGTCCAGGAACAGCGGCGTGTGGTTGAGCCGCCAGCGCTTCCTGTTGCCGCCGGCGAAAGCCTTGCGGAACAGCTCCCGGGTCTCGGTGACGCCGAGGAAGTGGTCCTGGTCCGGCGCCTTCTCGTAGGCGTAGGCCGGCGAGATCTGCATCTGGTCGACGCCCAGGTCGTCGTTGAGGTAGTTGAGCACGTCGATCACGGTGTGCGGGGTGTCGGTGTTGAAGAACGTGGTGTTCGTGCTCACCTTGAAGCCGCGCCGCTTCGCGTCCTTGATCGCCGCGACCGCCTCGTCGAACACGCCCTCCTT
This sequence comes from Streptosporangiaceae bacterium, assembly GCA_030039095.1. The sequence goes on along the minus strand of JASHQP010000399.1, from coordinate 1,411 downwards.
GCAGACCGACTCGTCGTGCCGCTCGCGCAGCCCGTCGATGTGCACCACCCAGGAGAAGTACGGCGACGGCGTGAACTTCTCGATCTTCTTGGGCATCAGCAGCGCGTTCGTGCACAGGAACACGAACTTCTTCTTGGCGATCAGCTGCCGCACGATCTCGTCGATCTCCGGGTGCATGAGCGGCTCGCCGCCGGCGATCGACACCATCGGCGCGCCGCACTCCTCTATCGCGCCGATGGCCTGCTCGACCGGCATGCGCTGCTTCAGCAGCGTGTGCGGCTGCTGGATCTTCCCGCAGCCCGCGCACTTGAGGTTGCAGGCGAACAGCGGCTCGAGCTCCACGAGCAGCGGGAACTTGTCACGGCCGGCGAGCTTCTGCCGCATCAGGTAGGAACCCACACGCAGGCTCTGGCGCAGTGGCATAGGCATCTATTGCTTCAACTCCTTGGGAAGCCCGAAGCGGATTGATTCGGTTGCGACCACGCGCTCGCTGACGTCCACGGGCCCGAGGCCAGACAGCGCGTCGATGATGTGGCTGACGACGGCCGGCGGCGCCGATGCCCCGGCGGTGAGCCCGACGACCGACGCCCCGGCAAGCCAGGACAGGTCGATGTCCTCGGGCCCGTCGATCAGGTGAGACGGCGTGCCGGCCCGCTCCGCCGTCTCGACCAGGCGTATGGAGTTCGACGAGTTCGCCGAGCCCGCGACCAGCACCACGTCGGACGCGGCGGCGATCGCGCGCACCGCGAGCTGGCGGTTGGTGGTGGCGTAGCAGATATCGTCGCTGCCCGGGCCGCGCGCGCCGGGGAACCGCTCGAGCAGGGCGCTGGCGATGCCCCCGGCCTCGTCGGTGGACAGCGTGGTCTGCATCAGGTACGCGACCTTGGCCGGGTCCCGGGGCCGCAGCCTGGCCACGTCCTGCGCGGTCTCGACCAGGGTGATCGCCTGCGGCGCCTCGCCGAGGGTGCCCTCGACCTCCTCGTGCCCGCCGTGCCCGATCAGCGCGACCTGATAGCCGTCGGAAGCGAACCGCCGCGCCTCGGCGTGCACCTTGGCCACCAGCGGGCAGGTCGCGTCGATCGCCTGCAGGCCCCGGACCGCGGCCTCGTGCCGGACGCCGGGCGAGACCCCGTGCGCGGAGAACACGACAGTCGCGCCGTCCGGCACCTCACCGAGCTCGTCGACGAAGATCGCGCCCTTGCGCTCCAGATCGGTGACGACGACCTTGTTGTGCACGATCTGCTTGCGCACGTACACCGGTGGCCCCTGCTGTTCCAGCACCCGTTCCACGATCTCGATGGCCCGCTCCACGCCCGCGCAGAACGAGCGCGGCCCGGCCAGCAGCACCCGCCGCGGCCCGCACGCCTGCGCCCACCGGGCGAGCGCGGGGCCGGCCAGCCGCAGCGACCGC
>JASHQP010000398.1 GCA_030039095.1 Streptosporangiaceae bacterium | reverse complement strand
GGCTGCCATCGTGTACAGCACTGCGGGCCGCGCGCTTCAGTCACCTGACTGAAGCGGCTCCGGTACGCCCATGCCTATCGTCGAGAGATGGACCTCGGACTTGCAGGCAAGACCGCCATCGTCACGGGCGCGAGCAGGGGCATCGGCCTTGCCGTCGTCCGCGGGCTCGCCGCGGGCGGCGCGCACGTGGTCGCGGGAGCCAGGAAGAGCTCGGCAGGGCTGGACGACCTGGTGCAGGCGGGCCAGGTGCACACCGTGGTGGGCGACCTCGCCGATCCCTCCGGCCCTGCGCTGCTGATCGAGGCTGCCGGAGAGCGCATCGACGTCCTGGTCAACAACGTCGGCGGCGCGCCCGCCCGGACCGGCGGCTTCCTCAGCATCACGGACGACGACTGGCACGCCACGATCGAGCTCAACCTGATGGCCGCGGTGCGGACGACCCGCGCTGCACTGCCGAAGATGATCGCCGCGGGGACCGGCGCGATCGTCAGCACCTGCTCGGTGAACGCGTACCTGCCCGACCCGGCCGTGATGGACTACAGCGCGGCCAAGGCCGCGCTCGCCAGCTTCTCCAAGGCGCTGTCCAAGGAGGTCGGGCCCAGGGGCATCCGGGTGAACACGGTCAGCCCGGGACCGGTCGCCACCGACCTGTGGCTCGGCCGGGGCGGCGTGGCCGCGACGGTCGGCGCGGCCACCGGCGCCGATCCGCAGGACGTGCAGCGCCAGGCCGCGAGCCAGATGGTGACCGGGCGGTTCACCAGGCCCGAGGAGGTCGCCGACCTGGTGCTGTTCCTCGCCAGCGAGCGGGCAGGCAACGTGACCGGCGCTGACTTCGCCATCGACGGTGGCCTGGTCCAGACCTTGTGAGGGGCCTAGCCCGGCGGCGGCGCCACCCAGTGGGTGGTCTTGGGCGGCTGGTCCGGCCTGCTCATCGCGCGGATGCTGTCGAGCCGCTGCTGGTCGCGTCTGGTGACCCGCTCGCCCTGCCGGAGATGCTCGTCCCAGGACGCGACCACGAAGCGTTCCTGGATGTGCCCGGGGTCGGCCGCGTCGCGCCAGACCCGCCACGAGCTTCCCCCGGTCCGGCGCCTGCTGAACCTCGCGTCGCGCAGTTCCGCGAGCATCTGGCCGGCGAGCCCCTCGCGCGGGTAGTAGTCGATGGTGACCAGCACCGGGCCGCTGGGCGCGCCGGCGTCGGCGAGGTGCGGCTCAGGCCAGTCTCCGGCCGGAAGCAGGTCCCTGGGCGGAATCGACTGGAACTTGTAGCGCAGCCCGGCGAGCGGGCCCAGCGCGAGCGCCAGCGCCGAGATCAGCAGCGTCGGCGACAGGCCGAGATGCTCGGCGGACAACCCGAGCACGGCGCTGCCCACCGCGTTGCCGCCCTGGAACACGACCAGGTAGAACGCCATGCCGCGGGCCTTGACCCAGCCGGGCAGGGTCAGCTGATACAGCGAGTTCAGCGTGGACAGGGCGAGGATCCAGGCCAGGCCGCCGACGACGAGGGCGGCCGCGACCACGGCGGCGACGTGGACGAAGCCGAGGATCAGCGTCACGACCGCGAGGCCGAGCGATCCCGCGGTCAGGATTCCCCCCGCCGCCAGCCGGGAGCGCAGCCGGGGCAGGACGGCGGCTCCGGCCACCGCGCCGACGCCCACGGAGCCGAGCAGCAGCCCGTAACCGCCCGAGCCGAGGTGCAGCTGCCGCTCCGCGACCAGCGGCAGCAGCGCCCAGACCGAGGCGGCGAAGAAGATGAAGATGAACGCGCGCATCAGGATCACCCGCAGCGCCGGGCTGGCGGCGACGTACCTCCCGCCGGCCCGGATGGCCTCGCCGACGTGCTCACGCGGCAGTGCCGAGGCGGCGGGCCGGGTGCTCCGCCACCACGCGATCACGGCGATGACCACGAGGAACGAGGCAGCGTTGATGAGGAAGTCGGTGCCGGCGCTGCTCGCCGCCAGCACGATGCCGCCGATCGCCGGGCCGACCGCCCTGGCCAGGTTCTGGTTCACCGCCCCGAGCGAGATCGCCTGCTGGCGCTCATCGGCCGGCACCAGTTCCGGCTGCAGCACCTGCCAGGTGGGCGCGGTGAGCGCCGAGCCGGTGCCCACCGCGAACACGAGCGCGAGCAGCACCCACGGGGTGACGAGGCCCGCCAGGGCCAGCGCGCCCAGGGCCGCAGCGGCCAGCAGCATCAGGCCCTGCGTGACCAGCAGCAGCCGTCTGCGGTCGACCAGGTCACCGGCCACCCCGGCGAGCACGGCGAACAGCACCACCGGCACGCTGGATGCGGTCTGGACCAGCGCGACGTACGTCGCCGAGCCGGTCAGCGACAGCATCAGCCACTGCGCGCCCACGGTCTGCATCCAGCTGCCGATATTGCTGACGAACTGGGCGCCCCACATCGCCGCGAACCAGCGGTGGCGAAACGGCGCCCAGGCGGACATCGGCGCCGGCGGCCGGGCGGGCTCCGGCGCGGCATGCTGGTCAGCCATGACCCTCCGAGCGTTGATGTGCCAGCGGGAGGATGTTGATTTGCTAGCGGGAGGATATTGGAGCCTATGGCGGTGACGCCCAGCAGCGCAGCCGGGCTCAGCTACAAGAGCAGCTCCGGGCGCTGGGTGCTGCTCGCGACCATCCTCGGCTCCGCCATGGCCTCGATCGACGCGACCGTGGTCGGCATCGCGCTGCCAGCGATCGGGCATGACTTCCACGCCAGCCTCGCCTCCTTGCAGTGGGTGGTGACCGCGTACACGCTCACGCTGGCCGGCCTGCTGCTGTACGCCGGAGGGCTCGGCGACAAGAACGGGCGCAAGAAGATCTTCCTGATCGGCGTGGTGTGGTTCGCGATCGCGTCCGCGATCTGCGGGGTCGCCCTGAACGCGCCGATGCTGATCGTGGCGCGGGCCGTGCAGGGCATCGGCGCCGCGCTGCTGACCCCCGGCAGCCTGGCGATCCTCGAGGCGTCGTTCCGCGAGGAAGACCGCAGCAAGGCCATCGGGGCCTGGACCGGGTTCGCCGGCGTGGGCACCGCGATCGGCCCGTTCCTCGGCGGCTGGCTGATCGCCGCGGTGTCCTGGCGGCTGATCTTCATCATCAACCTGCCGGTCGCCGCCGTGGTGCTCGTGGTCGGGATGCGGCACGTTCCCGAGTCCCGTGACCCCAGTGACTCCGGAAAGCTGGACGTCAGCGGCGCGGCGCTGGTCACGTTCGGCCTGGTCGGGCTCACCTACGGGCTCATCGAGGGCCCAGCCTCCGGCTGGGGCAAGCCGCTCACGCTGATCGCGCTGGCCCTCGGCGTGGCCCTGCTCGTCGGGTTCGTCGTCAGGGAGCGCCGCGCCCGCGCGCCGCTGCTGCGGCTGAGCATGTTCGCCTCGCCCGAGTTCAGCGCGGCGAACGTGGTGACGTTCGTGGTCTACGGCGCGCTGGGCGGCGCGCTGTTCCTGCTGCCGATCCAGCTCGAGCAGGTGTCCGGCTACAGCGCGATCGAGGCAGGCATCTCGCTGCTCCCGGTGACGCTGATCATGCTCCTGCTGTCGGCGCGCTCGGGCGCGCTCGCCGCACGGATCGGACCCCGGCTGCAGATGAGCGTCGGCCCGGTGGTCATCGGCGCCGGCCTGGTGTTGCTGGCCCGGATCGGGCCGTCGGGGAACTACCTCACCGACGTGCTTCCCGGGGTCGTGGTCTTCGGGCTCGGGCTGGCCATCAACGTGGCCCCGCTGACCGCCACGGTGCTCGCCGCTGCCCCGGCCGAGAGCGCCGGGATGGCGTCGGCGGTCAACAACGACGTGGCCCGGGCGGCATCCCTGATCGCGGTCGCCGTACTCCCGGCCGCGGCGGGGCTGGGCGGCACCGCCTACCTCCATCCTGACGTGTTCTCGGCGGGCTTCCGCACCGCCGTGTTCATCTCGGCGGGCCTGTGCGTCCTGGCCGGCGGGCTCGCCGCGGTCACGATCCGGAACCCGCGCCGCGCCGGGCCGCCGGCCGAGCCGCACAACCTGCACTGCGGCCTCGACGCGCCGCCGAGCCTGGCTGCCCCGCAGGTGCCAGCGGTGCAGGCTACGGAGCGACCAGCGCGTCCGTGATCGGGTCGACGGCCGCCAGCCTCGCGGCCAGATCGGCGCCCAGGTGGTGCCGGGCCTCCAGCGTGGCCGGCGCGTAGTAGGACACCTTCGTCTGTCCCGCGTCGTCCCAGATCAGCACCTTGAGCGGCAGGTCGAGCGCGGAGAGCGGGAAGGCGTCCATGACCGGGGTGCCAGCGGCCGGGCTGCCGAAGATCACCAGCGTGGTGTCACGCAGGTCGAGCCCGGCTTCGCGCGCAGCGGCGCGCTGGTCGATCACGTCGAACACCTTCACGTTCTTCCCGGCGAGCAGATCCGTCAGGCGCTTCACGGTGTCGGCGAAGGATCGCGGGCTGACCTTGGTGACGACTCCGGCCTCGGACTCTGCGGTCACGGTTTGCTCTCCTTCGGGGTCGGCTTGGCTCGCGGGCTCACGTGCTGACGGCGAGGTACACGGCGACCAGGACACAGGTCACGGCGCAGCAGGCGGCCGCCGTGACCGTGGGCCACCGCAACGGCGCTGGCGCGCCGGGCAGGGGATTCTCCACGACCAGGGTCGCGTGGTGCTGAGCGTAACCAATCACCGTGAACGCCAGCCCCACCAGGGCCAGGAAGATCCCCAGAGCCAGGGCAAAGTGGATCATGCCCGCGGCCCGTCCGAACTTGGCCACCACGAAGCCGAGCCCGGCAAACGAGAGGGAGGTCCGGATCCAGGCGAGCATGGTGCGGTTGCTGGCCAGGATGTCCCGTGTCCTGGCGCTGTCGTCTGCGTTCACCGGCGCCCCCTCTCGCTGTCTACCCATGAGCCCACGCCCCGCCGTCAGGATCGAGCAGCCCGGCGGAATGCTATCTGGTTCGTCCCTGCACGTCGCATCTGTACCGCCCTTGACCTGCACCAAAGGGGTACTATGGCGCGCACGTGATCTTAAGGCTGTGGCGAATTGGTCACGCCGCGACGTGCGAATCACGCTCCGGGGGTCAGGGTGGGGAGAAGGCCACGGTCGGTTGTTGCCAGATATGCTGCCGGGCTCACCGCTGTGGCGGTGCTGGCAGCGGCCTGCGATCAGGAGGCGCCGCGCAAGGCCGGCGCCGGCCAGCCGAGCCATGCGGCGGCGGTACCGGCGGCACCCGTCACGGTGCCGTCGCCCGCGGCGCCGCACGGTGGCGTGGACCTCGAGGTGCTCGTGGTAACCGACGGCACGCCGGCGGTCGAGGCCATCCGCCAGCAGCTCGGCACCGAGGGAATGCCGTACACGGTCATCAATCTGCATAAAACATCACGCCAGCGGATCACCCGGACGTTCCTCGCCCGCGCGGTTCCCGGCGGCGCCAAGGGCGGCAACTTCGAGGGAATCGTGCTGCCCGGCGCCTCGCCGCCAGCCCTGTCCCGGTCCGAGAAGGCGGCGCTGAACTGGTACGAGAGCAAATTCGGCGTGCGCCAGGTGGACGCGTACGCGCCGCCAGAACCCGACCTGGGAATGGGTGCTCCCGGGTACAGCGGACCGCTCAGCGGCAACGTCAGCGTGACCGCGGCCGGGGCACGCGCCGGCTTCGGCTACCTCGAGGGGTCGTTCCCGTTCAGCGGGGGAGCGGCGGGCCAGGCGCCGTTCGGCTACCTGGCCCAGCCCGTCGCCGGCGGCGGCGCCACGCCGCTGCTCACCGCCGCCGATCCGCGCTCGTCCGGCAGCGGCACGCTGGTGTGGCAGTACGACCACGACGGACGCCAGCAGCTCGGGCTCAGCTTCGGCTACGGCGGCTACAACCTGCAGTTCCGCTACCTGGCGCACGGGATCGTGGACTGGGTCACCCGCGGCGTGAACCTCGGCTTCTGGCGCAACTATCTCGACATCGCCTACGACGACATGTTCCTCGGCGACGCCCAGTGGAGTCCCGTCGGCCACTGCACGCCGGGGGCCAGCGTCTGCCCCAAGGGCACGCCGATCACCCCGATCATCCGGATGACCCCGGCCGACGTGGCCTACGCCGTGCAGTGGGAAGAGCAGCACCACTTCAAGATCGAGTTTCTGTACAACGGCGGTGCCTCGGCCCGGTTCGCCGAGCACGGCGTTGACGCGCTTCTCGTGGCAACCCGGCCGGTGGCCAAGGACTTCTACTGGGTCAACCACACCTACACCCACGCGTACTTCGGCTGTAAGCAGGATTTCAGCACGACGCCGTGGACCTGCGTGCGGTCCGGCGGGCGCATCGTGTGGGCCGCGGGCACCGGCCTGATCAACAGCCAGATCGAGGACAATTTCGCCTGGGCGCGCAGGAACGGGATCCCGGCCGAGGCCGGGGTGCTGGCCAGCGGCGAGTACTCCGGGCTGCGGATCCTGCCGCAGCAGCCGGTGGACAACCCTTACATGGACGCCGCGATGGGCCCGGACGGGATCCAGTGGGTAGCCCTCGACGCGTCGCGCGAGCCGAACATGCGCAGCGTGGGCGCGGCCCTCGGGGTGCCCAGGCACCCGATCGACGTCGGCTACGACGTCGACAACGTGGCCGACGAGGTCAGCGAGTTCAACTGGTACAACACCTCGAAGGCCGACGGGGGCAGCGGGCTGTGCCAGGGCAGCAAGACCACCGCCTGCCTCGCGCCGCTGAACCCGAAGACCGGGTGGACGTCGTTCATCGTGCCGGGGCAGGTCCAGATCGTGCTGGCCGCGCTGCTGAACAACGACCCGCGGCCGTTCTTCATGCACCAGTCGAACCTCGCCGGAGAGCGGCTCGCGTACCCGGTCATGGACGGCGTGCTGAACGCCTACCACGCGGTCTACGGCCCCAGCGCCCCGATCCTCAACCTGCCGATGTCCGGCGACGGGGCGGTCCTGCACAGCCAGCAGGAATGGGCCCAGGCGCGGCGCGCCGGGACCGTCACGGCCTACGTGCAGGGCAACACGGTCACGATCACCGGGCCGCCCGGCACGCTCGTTCCCGCCACGGTCCCGGCCGGAACCCGGGTAGGCTCGGCGGGCTGGGGCACGTACGGCAGTGGCTATGCCGGAGAGCTTTCCGGGTATACCAGGCTCGGCGAGCAGTCACTCCAGCTCGTCCTGAACTCGGCCCCGTTCCGGGGGTAGGACTCCCCGGGTAGCGCCCGGCCTGAATGGGTAGGTGTGGTCGGATGAAGAAGCTATTCGAGCTGCTCGTGTGTTTCCTGCACCCGATCGCGGTCGTGCTGATGTGGATCGACCTGGCCACGCGGCCCGAGATGCGCACCGGCGCAAAGGTGGCGTGGGCGATCTTCGGCCTCATCCCGCTCGTGCCGTTCCTCTACGTGCTCACCAGCGGCGATCTGTGGTGATCCGCTCGACCCGCGACGGTCCCGCCGCCCGGTCAGCCCCTCGGTGAGCTGTAGGCCGGAGCACCCCTCCAGCCCGCCTCCATGACCAGCACAACCGGCTTCCTCGTTCCGGCTTTATCAACGAGGCATGACGCGGACGAAGGGTGACGTGACCGCAATGGCGTGGGTGCTCCTGGTCGCAGCCGGCTTGTTCGAGACGGGGTTCGCGGTGTTCCTGAAGCTGAGCCACGGCATGTCGCGACCGTGGCCGACGGCCGGCTTCGCGGCCTGCGCCCTGGTCAGTTTCGGATTGCTGACCATTGCGCTGCGGACCCTCGAGGTGGGGCCGGCCTACGCGGTGTGGACCGGTATCGGGGCCGCCGGGGCGGCGACCGTGGGGATGGCCCTTCTCGGCGACGCGGTGTCCGCGGTCAAGCTGGTGTCGATCGGCCTGGTCCTGGCCGGGGTCATCGGGCTGAACCTGTCCGGTGTGACTCCCTGAGCCGGCGCCATCAGTCATCTCGGGCCAGGCCCAGCCGGTATCCGCCGCCCATCACGGTCTGCACGATCATCGGGCTGCCCTGGCCCTGCTCAACCTTGCGGCGCAGGTTCTTCACGTGCGAGTCAACGGTGCGCTCGTAGCCCTCGAACTCGTATCCGCGCACGCGGTTGATCAGCTCGTAGCGCGAGTACACCCGGCCGGGGACCGTGGCCAGCGCCACCAGGATTCCCCACTCGGTCGGGGTGAGCTCGACCGGGGTGTTCCGTACCGTTACCTCGCGGCGTGGCTCATCGATGACCAGGGTTCCGCCGCCGTAACTCGCGGCGGACGTCCCCGGGCTCGGCCCGCCGCGGCGCAGGACGGCCTGTACCCGCAGCACCAGCTCCCTCGGGCTGAACGGTTTCGTCACGTAGTCGTCGGCGCCGAGCTGGAGCCCGGCGATCCGGTCCTCCTCGGCGGCCCTCGCCGTCAGCATCACGATCGGCACCTGACCTGTCCTCCGGACCTCGCCCGCGACAGTCTCGCCCGGCACGTCCGGCAGGCCCAGGTCGAGTACCACCAGGTCCGGGGCTGACGAGGCGGCCAGGCTGATGGCCTCGGCGCCCGACCCGGTCGACATCACGGTGAACCCGCCCCGCTCCAGGTAGGAGCGGACCAGATCGCGCAGCTTGCGCTCGTCCTCCACCAGCAGCACGGTCGGAGCCATCACCGCTCAGCCCCCGACCGGTGGCGCGGATGCGTCCGCCTGGCGTCGCGGTCGTGGTCTGCGGGATCCGGTTCCGCGGAGCGGTCCCGGTGGCGGTGATCCTCCCGGATATGCAGCTCGAGCAGCGGCCCGAAGGTAAAGCGGAGCCCGCACAGCGGGCAGGCCGGGTTCGGCGTGATTGACATGTCGTCCTCCTCTGGCACACCCAGGAAAGCAGGGCCTGTTGGAGGCACCGTGCGATAGGTATGTTCGCCGGATGGAAGTGGCCGGGCGCTCGCCGGAAGGTGGCCGGGCGCTCGCCGGAAGAGGGGGCAGACGGCCGCCGGCCTCCATGCCCTCACCATGACAGCTTCACCGGGCCGGCATGATCGCGGGATGCACTGACCGCAAAGCACCTGTCCAGACACGGGAAGCGCGATGCCCTCAGAAGAACGCAGGAGCACGGTGGCAACGGCAACGGCAACGGCGCTGGCGCCCGCACGGCCCGCCCGGTCCGACGGCCCGCGGTGGCGGGCGCTGCTCGAGGCCCGATGGCAGGCCCGGCTGAAGGAGCTCACCGAGCTGTCCCTGGCCTACCACGGCGCAGCGGACGCCCCGGACGGCCGCGGCGATGGCACGGGCCAGCAGGCACAGGCGCTGCTGCGCTGCGCGGTCGCGGCTCGCAGGAAGCTGGCGGACGTCGAAGAGGCTCTCGGCCGGCTCGCCGCCGGTGATTTCGGCCGCTGCGAGCACTGCGGATCGGCGATCCCGGGCGGGCTGCTCGCCGTCATCCCCGAGACCCGGTACTGCCCGCGGTGTGACGCCCCGCCGGTCTGAGCCGACGCCCTGGTGCGACGACTCCGCCCGGCCCGGGTCATGATTTCCTGGCAGCCTCGCGCGCCGGCTGGACGTGGTCGGCGGCTGGCTGCCGCGGGGCGCGGTCACGGGTACGCCATCGCCGGAGCCGCCGTATCCCCTCGATCAGCACGCTGACCGCGAGCCCGAGCCCGAGCGCCAGCAGCAGGCCGGCCCACGGCCGGTCCTCGAAGACCTTGCCGCCGAGGCGGCCGAGAAAGAACGCGTAGCTGGCCCACACGATCCCCGCCACAGCCGTGGCGACCGCGAACCGGCGGCGGGGGAAGCCGATCAGGCCGCAGGTCAGGGTGACCGCGGTGCGCCCGCCGGGGATGAACCGGCAGGCGATGATCAGCCGCATGCCGAACCGGTCGAGCGACCGCTCGGCCCAGGCGCGCCGGCGCGCACCCTGTTCGCCCGCGAACAGCCGCCGGTCCACGGCCGGACCGAAGCGCCTGCCGATCAGGTAGGCGGCGTTGTCGCCGAGCCAGGCACCGAATGCGGCGAGCGCGACCAGCAGCCCGATCCGGGGATCGGTGCTTCCGGCGGTCACGGCGCCGAGCGCGATGATCACGGTCTCGCTCGGCAGCCACGGGATCAGCGCGTCGAGCGCCGGCAGCAGCACCGCGACGATGTAGGAGACCGGCGAGCCGATGTCGAGCGCGAACAGCCCGGTCACCGCTCAGCTCCGCCCACCACCGTGGTCATCTGGCTCCTCTGGCCGTTCGGCCTGTGCAGCACCTGCGTCACCGGTCCCATGCAAGCCGGCCCGGCTGGAAAGCGGATGTGCTGCCTGTGTGGCCACGATGAAGACCGGGGCCGCCCCGCGTGGAGTTCCCGGACATTTGTGCGGCCGGCAGCTACCGGCGCACGGGCCGCACCGAATAGTCCCAGACCGGTGCTGTCTCTGGCGCTCCCGGATTATGGTCGCCGCGGGGAGGGGGGTTCTATGGGAAACGAAGCTGCCGCCCGGAGGGCGGCCGCCGGGCTGCCGTCCCGGCGGAGTGCCTGAGGTCCGGAGCGGACCGGCCACGATAAGCCCGGAGCTGCGTGACCGGCTGCTCTACTATGCGTGGCGCGCGCCGTCGCCGCACAACGCCCAGGGCTGGCGGATCGACTCCGACGGCCCGGGCTTCCGCGTCGCGCGCGACCGGTCCCGCCAGGTGCTGCGGGAGTTCGATCCGCAGGGTCGCGAGAGTGACCTGGCGTGCGGCGCGGTCGTCACCAACCTGTGCGTGGCCGCCGCGGCGTTCGGCTTCGGGTCCGAGGTCCGCTGGCGGCCGGCGGGCGGCGTGGCTGCCGACGTCACGTTGCTGCCCGGACAGGAGCCGCCGGGCGCGGCGGCCGCGGCCCGGCGGCTCGCGCTGCGCCGCCGGGCGATGAACCGCTCGCCATACCGGCCCGATCCGGTTCCGCTGGCGGTCGCCGGCGGCCTCCAGGCCACGGCGAAGCGGGCCGGGTTCACGCTCTCGGTGCTGACCGACCGGGCCGGGATCGGCCGGATGGCCGGGCTCGCCGGCCGCGCCGGGGTGATGAAGCTGATGCACGGGCCCACCCAGGGCGAGCTGCACTCGCTGATGCGGTTCAGCCCGCAGGCCGCCGCCAGGGAACGGGACGGCCTGGACCTCGAGCTGTTCTTCACGCCAGCGATCGCGGCCCGGCTCGCGGCCGTCGCCACCCATCCGCGCGTGCTCACCGCCGCGGCGCCGCTGCACGTTGCCGAGATGATCGTCCGCGACAGCGACGAGGGACCGCTGCGCAGCGCGCCCGCGCTGTGCCTGCTGCACGCCGGCACGCTCGACGCCGAGACGTTCCTGCGCGGCGGTGCCTGCTTCGAGGAGATCGCGCTCGACGTCACCGAGGCCGGGCTGGCCATGGCCCTGCACAGCGCCGTGATCGAGGTTGGCCTGTCCCATCCCGGACCGGTGCCGGCTGAACCCGTTCTCTTCCGCGCCCCCGGTGCCGGGCATCGGCTACATCCTGACCCGTTCCCCCAGCCTGAGTCAGGTCCGTCACCGCCGTGCCGCGCTGGACGGCGACCGCGTCGATCTGCTGCTCCGCCCGCCGGTCGAAGGGCTGGGCGCGCTGGATTTCAAGGGTGCCGCCCCGCTCGTCGAGGCCGGG
>JASHQP010000034.1 GCA_030039095.1 Streptosporangiaceae bacterium | reverse complement strand
GGCGGCGTCGTCGCGATGCCAGTTCAGCCGCCGCTGCAGCAAAGCCCGCGCAACGCGATCATGCAAACCCGAGACCGCTCGCTGACCGGGCCGGCTGCCGCGGGAGTCTGGCCGCAGCGCCCAGACCGAGCCGAGCAATTCGTTTCCGGACCGGATCGGAAGCGCGACTCGCGCGCCGGCGTAACCATCTGGTCCCTCGTCCACCAGGACGGGCTCATGGGTCGACTGGAAACGCCGGTAGCCGGAGGTGCGGGACAAGTGGTCAAGGAACCACGCGGGCGGTCGCCTCTGCAGGACGAACTCCTGGCGCAGCCGGTCAGCATCCGACGGCTCACATGCGGAATACGCGAGCAGCCGCCACTTCGGGTCGTCGATGGTCACCGGGCCGCCGAGCACCGCAGCAAGGGCATCGGCCAGCTCAAACAAGTCGCCAGCGCGCGGCTCTTGATGATCGGTGACCGGGCTGTCCATACCTTGGATGAGAAGCTGGACAACGACGTCCGGCGGCACGGATGCGTCAATCGACAGCACAGTCAGACCCGCAGCCGAGGCGGCGGCCGCCTCGGCATACAGGACGTCGCCGGTCATGAAGGCCACCGCCGTGGCATCAGCCTGCTGGCACGCGCGGATGAGATCCAGCCGTTCGACCAGCGTCGCCGAGGCCCGCAAGTCAACAACCAGGGCACCCGGCGACAAGTCCGGGACCTCAGACTGCACCGCGACCAGGGACGAGAATGGAGCCTGAAGGCCCCGGGGCATTGCCCACACCCTGAGAAGTCCTGGCGGCACCGCGTTGCAGAGGTTACGCACGCATGACGTCATGGGGCATGCTAGCGCTGCCGGTGAACGCCGCCCCTTCATGACGGCCTGAGCAGGTCAGCACGGCGCCTCTGCCAGCGTCAGGCCGGCGAAGCATCGTTCCTGCCGACGATTTCTGCTCGCTCGGCCCGCGTCCGGAAGGTGACACGCGTTCGGTCCGACCGAAAGAGATCATAGGAGTACTCAAAAACCGTGCCGTCTGCCGTCGATGACGTTCTGGTGATCGCCAGCAGGGGGGCACCAGCGGGCACACCCAGCAGCGCAGCCTGGTCGGCGGCCGCCTCCGCGATGTCGAGGTGCTCCACCACTTCGTCGGGCCGAACGCCGTAATGCTCGTCGAGCAGATCGTAGAGCGACCCGCCAAGAGGCAGAGCCAGCAGGCCCGGGAACAGGTCTGCCGGGAACCTTGCCTGCTCCAGTGAGAGCGGGACACCATCGGCCAGACGTATCCGGGCGATGTCCACGACCAGGCTTCGAGGCTGCACTGACAGCCCCTTTGCGGTCAGATCGTCCGCGCTCGCCATCGTTGCCGACAGCACCTGCGTTCCGGCGACGAAGCCCTGCCGCCGCAGGTACTCGGGCACACCCACGGTCACCGACAGGTCGCGGTCGACCTTTACATGAGCGACGAACGTGCCGCCGGAGCGTCCCGGCACACGACGGACAATGCCGCTCTGTGCGAGCACGGCCAGTGCCTGCCGCATGGTGGACCTGCTTACTGACAGCTGCGCGGCCAGTTCTCGTTCGGTGCCCAGCCGGTCCCCCGGGTGGACTATCCCTGCTTCGATCATGCCCAGCAGCCGGCGCCGCGCCTCATCTGCCAGCCGACCATCAGCCGACCCATTGCCAGCCTCGGAGGGTTCCTCACCGGAGACTTCGTGCATGTAGGTCACCGCCTTGCCGCCAGCGACCCGGATGTCATCGGGCCAGTGTTGTCAGGGAAGCCGTCGCCGCTCATGGCCTTCCTTCGTCGGTGCCGCAAGCACGGTACTGCTGTCCCGTATCGGCACAAGCTGGGCAACTCATAACTCATATCGGTCCAACCGATTAGTCAGCGATCGGGCGGCGAAGGGGCGTGACGCCCCTAAGAGACAAGATACGTAGCCGAATCAGTATGCTCAAAAAGCTTGTTATTTGCACATCGAATACCCTACCGTGGCCGCCACATGGTCTGCTGGTAGCGCGAGGGGGTTGCGGTGACGGACACAAGAGGTGGGCGCGGACGGGCCAGGCTGTGTGTCACGGCGTTGCTCGGCCTCGTGGCTCTGTGCCTGGCGGCGTGCGGTTCTGGAGGTACCGGGTCGGCGACCGGGTCGGGTGGGAGTTCCAGCGGACCGCAGCACGGCGGCAGCATCACGATCGGCCAGGTGGGAGACCCTCAGTCGCTCGACCCCACCCAGACTTACGCTAACCAGTCGATCCTGATTATCAAGAACGTGTACGAGATGCTGTATGACAGCACGCCTAATGGCCAGTCATTTACGCCATGGCTCGCCACCGGGTACAGCCTTTCGGCTAACAAGCTCGCGTGGACCTTCTATCTCCGGAAGGGCGTCAAGTTCGCCAACGGTCAGCCATTGACGTCTGCGGACGTGAAGTTCTCAATCGAACGCGCGATGGCTAAGAACTCGGTTTGGAACTTTATCGATGTCGTCATCTCGGATATAACAACCCCGAGCCCGAATACCGTCGTCATTCATACCAAGACACCGATCGCCTCCATGCTCGCGATCGTATCGCTGTATGGGAACGCTATTCTGCCGAATAACTACGCAGGGATGACCGCTAGCAAGTTCTTCCAGCGCCCGTTCGGCACGGGGCCCTTCAAGGTGAGCTCCTGGATTCATGGCCAGTCGCTGACCGTCGTGCGAAACCCTCACTACTGGCAGAAGGGCAAGCCGTACCTGGACTCGGCCACGTTCACCGACGTGCCCAACGACAACACGCGCCTCCTGCAGCTTCAAGGCAACCAGATTCAGATCGATGAGTTCCCCGCGTGGTCCCAGCTTTCTCAGATCCAGGCGAATTCCAGTACGACGCTGGCAACGGTTCCCTCGACCGAAGTCGAGATGCTGCTCTTCAATGAGCACGTGAAGCCGTTCCAGGACATCCATGTGAGAGAAGCGATCAACCTGGCGCTGAACCGAAGCGCCCTGATCCGGGAGGTCCTGTTCGGGCACGGATCACCCATCGGCACATTCCTGGCCCCGAATATTCCTCTTTCTTCTGCACAGCCGCTGCCCGTCTACAGCCTTACGAAAGCCAAGGCTCAGATGGCAATGTCCAGCGTCCCGCATGGCTTCAGCACGACGCTCAACATTGAGTCGGGCTCGGCGCTCGAGTCGGCTGTGGGCCAGGTGGTTCAGCAGGAGCTGGCACCTATTGGCATCAAGGTGTCAATCCAGCAGCTCGACGCGGGCACATGGTTCAGTGACATCACCGCGCTCAAGTACGACATGTCGACCGTCTACGTCAACACTGACATCGCAGACGCGAGCGAGCTCGTGGAAGCGGCGGCCGGAACGGGCGGCAACTGGGTCGACTGGAACGATCCCGCACTCACCAAGATCGCCAACCAGGCCGGCGCGGTCTTTAGTCAGGCCGAGCGCAAGCGGCTGTACGCCGAGTACCTGACGGCCTACGACGCCCACTACCCCGTCGCAGATCTGTTCCTGTCTCCCTGGGTTTACGCACTCGCCAAGAACGTCCACGGGTTCCAGATCATGCTGACCGGTAACTACCGGCTGGCAAACGTGTGGCTGTCGAAGTAGGCCTCCTGGGAGTTATCGACAGATGCCATACGGCAGCTACCTCACGCGCCGCCTCCTTTCCGGGCTGGTAACGCTCTTCGGGATCACGCTGGTCGTCTTCCTGATGATCCACCTCGTGCCCGGCGACCCGGCGCGTGTGCTGCTCGGGCCGCATGCGACGGCGCAGGAGATAGCCACGCTGCATGCCGAGTGGGGACTGAACCGCCCGATCTGGATCCAGTACGGGCTGTACGTCAAGAGAGTGGTGACCGGCAACCTCGGCTCCTCGCTCTTCTATCAGATTCCGGTCTCCCAGCTGATTGGTGAGCGGCTGCCGCTGACGCTCTATCTGATGGCCTTCAGTGCCGTGCTGGCGCTCATCATCGCCGTGCCGCTGGCTACCGTGGCCGCGCTCCGCCGTGACCGGCTGGCCGATCACATCGTGCGGCTGTTCTCACAGATTGGGCTGAGCGTACCTGCAGTGTGGCTCGGCCTGATTCTCATAACACTCATCTCCGTCAAGGCACATGCCTTGCCTGTGGGCGGTTACGGCACAGGCGCCGCTGCTCATTTTCGTTCACTGATCCTGCCGTCGCTGACGATCGCGCTGAGTATTTTCCCGACTCTAACCAGGAGCCTCCGGGCCAGCCTTATCGTGGTTCTGGATTCTGACTACATCGCGTCGGCCAGGGCCCGCGGCCTCTCGTGGCCGCGAGTGGTGATCGTCCACGGCATCCGCAATGCGATCCCCCCAATGGTGACGGTGCTCGGCCTGAACATCGGCTACCTTGTGGGCAGCACCGTCGCGGTCGAGACGATCTTTGCGCTGCCTGGCCTCGGCAGCCTGATGATCCAGGCCGTTCTGAGCAGGGACTTCCCCGTGGTGCAAGGCGTGGCGATCGTCTACGGCGTGCTCGTTCTGGTGATCAACCTCGCGACGGACCTGACACATACGGCTCTAGAACCCCGGCTGGTCGAGCAGTGACTCAGCAAGCGGCAACTTCCGTCAAGCTGCATAGGGCCAAAACGGCAGGCGAGCGGCGGCACATACCCGCCACTTTGATTACCGGGCTGATTCTGCTGGCCGTCCTCGTGGCCATCGCGGTTTTCGCGCCGCTGATAGCTCCGTACAACCCCGAAGCACAGAATGCAACCGCTCTGCTGCAGGGTATCTCTGCACACCACTGGCTGGGAACCGACGAGCTGGGCCGGGATGTATTCAGCCGCCTGCTGTATGCCACCAGGGTAGATCTCGAGATCAGCGTTGCTGCGGTCGCGGCATCCTGGCTCATCGGCACGTCGCTGGGCCTGCTGGCGGGTTACGCCGGGGGAATCATCGACGCGATCATCATGCGGTTCGTCGATTTCGTGATGGCCTTCCCATTTTACGTGTTGATCATCGCGCTAGTTTTCGTAATCGGCTCCGGCTTTGGGAGCGTCCTGCTTGCGCTCATCGTCGTCGGATGGGTCTCCTATGCACGTATCGTCCGCGGCGAAGTCCGGGTGGTCGCCACGCGCGAATATATCGCTGCGGCTCGCATGACCGGCATACGAGGGCGGTGGCTCCTGCTGCGCCATGTACTGCCGAATGTTGTGGTGCAGCCGGTAGTTTACGCCATGTCAGATGTCATAAACGTGATCCTGGCGATTGTCACACTCGGTTTCCTAGGGCTGGGCGTACAGCCGCCGACGCCCGAATGGGGCCTGATGATTAGCGATGGCAGTGATTTCCTGGCAACTCACTGGGGGCTGGCAACGTTCCCGACCATAGCGGTGGTAATCACAGGCCTTGCGTTCTCATTGATCGGAGACGGATTCGCGGAGTTGGTGGCTGAAGGGTGAGCGAGTATGTACTGGACGTCCAAAACCTGAGTATCGCAATCGAGCGTCACGGGCGGACTACAGCCGTCGTGCGGGACGTCTCGTTTGCCGTCCGGCCAGGTGACGCCCTGGGGGTAGTCGGCGAATCGGGGTGCGGGAAGAGCATGACCCTGCGCGCACTGCTCGGCATTCTGCCGCGTGGTGCGCGGCTGACGTCCGGCTCGGTGTGGTTCGAGGGCCGCTGCGTGGTTCGCAACGGAGTTGACGATGGGCTAGCAGCGCTGCGCGGCCGAGGTATCGGACTCGTTTTCCAGGACGCCACGAGCGCCCTGAACCCGGTGATGCGGGTCGGCAACCAGATCAGCGAAGGGCTGCGTCGGCATGCCGACGTCGGCAGGCGAGCATCGCAGCTGGCGGCGGTGGACACGCTGCGGAGCCTAGGTTTTCCTGCACCAGAGCGGCAGCAGAGACAGTTTCCGCACGAGCTGTCCGGCGGGATGCGGCAGCGCGCAATGATCGGCATGACGACGAGTTGCAAACCGCGCGTTCTGCTCTGCGATGAACCGACGACAGCCCTCGACGTGACGACGCAACTGCGAGTGCTGAGGCTCATAGACAGCATCCGCAAGGCCACCGGCACCGCCTTGGTCTTCGTCTCGCATGACCTGGGGGTTATCGCAGAGATCTGTTCTCAGGTGGCCGTGATGTATCAGGGCCAGTTCATCGAGCGCGGCCCTACAGACGAGCTGTTTGCCGCCCCGATGCATCCCTATACACACGGACTGCTCGGAGCAGTTCCCGACATCGATGCGCCTGACCCCCGCCTGTTCGCAATCCCCGGGGATGGGGCAGCGGCGAATACGAACATCTCTGGCTGCCCATTCCACCCCCGCTGTCCGCTAGCCGTAGAGGCCTGCAGGTCAGGGGAGTTTCCGCTGGCAACAGTCGGCGCCGACCGACAGACAGCCTGCATCAGATCAGCCGACGTTGCCGGCCTGCAGCGCAGACGCGACGGGGACGCCGATGACTAGCGCGATGCTCGAGGTCTCATCGCTCAGCGTCATCTTCCCTGACCGCAGCGACAGCCACAGCCCACGAGCATTGCGCGGAACCGAGAATTCGGTCGTGGCAGTCGATGACGTCAGTCTTCAGGTGAATGCGCGGGAGATAGTCGGCATAGTCGGTGAGTCCGGATCCGGCAAGTCGACGTTGTGCCGGGTGATCGCAGGTTTGCAGCAGGCAACTACCGGGTCGCTCCGCTACGCCGGCAAGGATCTGGCCCAGAAGCGGACGCTTGCCGACCGGCGAGCCATCCAGATGATCTTTCAGGATCCTTACACCTCGCTCAATCCCAGGCTGCGCATCGGCTACGTGCTCGACGAAGCACTCAAGGTGGGCGGCATGCCCAAGGCTGACCGACTCGAGGCGTCGAAGGAGTTGCTGGCTTCGGTCAACCTGAACGAATCCGTGCTGCACATCCGGCCATCGCGCCTATCCGGCGGCCAGCGCCAGCGTGTGGCAATCGCCCGAGCGCTCGCGGTACAGCCGCAGGTCATCCTGGCCGACGAGGTCACCTCCGCGCTTGACGTGTCGATACAGGCGGTGATTGTCGACCTGCTAGCGAAGGCCACGCTCGACCGCGGGCTGACCCTGGTTTTCGTCACCCACAACTTGCAGGTGGTTCGGGCGCTCTGTCAGCGCGTGGTTGTGCTGCACGCCGGCCGTGTGGTCGAGGCCGGTCCGGTGTCGGAGATCTTCGCCTCGCCGCAGCATCCATACACCCGGGCGTTGCTGGCGGCCATTCCGCGTTTGCGCCGCAGCGCCAGCCTGCTCACCGAGCCGACGGCTGACCAGAGCACGACCGGCGCGGAACGCACAACGCCTCCCCAGGCAGAGTGTCACTTCCGGCTGCTCTGCCCGTTGGCCCACGAGAGATGCCGCCAAGAACGGCCAGCCCTGCTACCAATATCGGCAAGCCACGAGGTCGCCTGCCATGCCGTCGGTCAGCCAAAGCCGAGCGGGGATACCACCCCACACATGTCTTCTTCAACCGGAGATGGAGGAGTTGCCCGGTGATCGACACGGCTAGGTTTCGCAGCCAGTTCAGTATTACCGACAAGCGGGCGTATCTGTTTGCCGGCGCGATCGCGCCGGCGGCTGACGCCGTTCGCAAGGCTGCTCAGGAATGGGTCGAGGCGTGGACCGTCGATCCACTGGCCAATTACGACGTTGCCTTCGCAGATATGGTGAGGGTGCGCGAGGCAATTGGCGGGATACTCGGCGTGGACGGAAGCCTGATCACGCTATCGGAGAACACATCACAAGCCTCAAACCTCGGCGTCCGCCTTCTGGCAAGAGACTCGAACGGCTCGAATGTCGTCGTGGACAGGACCACATATCCGAGCAGTCGCTACCCATGGCTTACGATCACCAACGCCGAAATCAGGGCCGTGACTGGCCCCCCAGGCGAAGCGATTTATGAAGCGATCGAGCACCATACTGACGATGAGACTATCGCGATCGTCGTGTCCCATGTCGACCCGCTTACGGGGTTCCGACACGACCTGCAAGCGCTGCGTGAGATTGCCGCGCGGCACGGCGCGGCGCTGATGGTCGACGTCGCGCAATCGGCCGGTGTCGTACCCCTGTCGGCCGATCTTGCGGGCATAGATATCGCCGTGGGCACAACCATGAAATGGCTGCTCGGCCCGCCCGGGATCGGCTATCTATACGCGCGCCCAGGGCGCGGTGACGACGTGGCCGGGCTGGACGTCGGATATATGTCCTTCGAGGTCGATGGCGAGAAATATCCCCAGTCCACCCTGCCGCCCGTCGCAGATGACGGCCGCCGGTTTGAATTGGGACTCGGAAACATGGGCGGCATGCGAGCTGCGGTAGCTGGGATTGAACTGCTGCAGCAGGTCGGAGTTCCAGCGGTCTTCGAGCGCGTGTCGGACCTCGCTGAGAACTGTATCGCGGGCCTGGATGAACTTGGGTTGGTAGTCAGGACTCCCCCGGAGCGCCGCTGGCATGCGGGTGTGGTGGCCTTTGAAAGCCCTGTCGCGCACGAACTCGCAGCCTTCCTGAAGACTCGCGGCGTGGACATCGGCGGCTATGAGTGGGGGCTTGGCCGAGTCGATCCACACGCTTTTAACAACACCGATGACATAACACGGCTTCTTGAAGGTGTGCGCGCCTTCCAGCTGCGGACGCAATAGAATTCACGGCTCGTACAGGTCCTGGTGCACGAGCACTCGCTCGGCCGAGGTGCATACCGGTCCGCTGTTGGTGGGCCGCGGTCAACAATCTGCGGCTGGGCGGGCTACCGTGGGTATACCGGGCTGAGCCTTGCTGGTTTGCGCGTCTTGACCGGCCTGGGGGGACGGGAGGGACTCGGGCGTGTTGGCGGCGTCGCTGGATGTTCTCAGCATCGGGCCGCCGCGCCTTACCGCTGGCCTGAACCAGATGCGGCGGCTGGACCTGGCCGCCTCCCGGCAGATCTTCTGGGATGTGCCGGACCTGAGCGCCGATGATCTGGTCAGCATGGCGGCCCAGGTTGACCTGCGGGGCCGCGGCGGCGCCGCGTTCCCGCTGGCGGACAAGATCGAGGCTGTGCGGGAGGCCGCCCGCCGACGCCGGCGCCGGCCCGTGGTGGTCGTCAACGGCGTCGAGAGCGACCCGGGCAGCGCCAAGGACCGGGTGCTGCTGCTCCGGTCGCCCTACCTGGTGCTCGCCGGAGCCCTGGCTGCCGCCCGGGCGCTGCAGGCCCGGCTGATCATGGTCGGTACGGCGGACGCCCTGGTGGCGCGCTCGGTCAGCGAGGCCGCGACCGCCGACCCGGTGCTCGCGCGCCTGGTGCGCGTGATGCAGGTGCCCGACCGGTTCGTGTCCGGCGAGTCGGGCGCGCTGATCAGCGCCATGAACGGGCGCCAGCCGCTGCCCCCAGTGCGCCGGACCCACACCAGCGACCGCGGGCTCGGGGGCCGGCCGACCCTGCTGAGCAACGCGGAGACGCTCGCCCAGCTGGCGGTGCTGGCCATGCTCGGGCCCGAGGGATACGCCACCACCGGTGACCCGGCCGAGCCCGGCACGGTGCTGCTGACCGTGACCGGGGCGGTGGCCCGGCCCGCCGTCGTGGAGGTCCCGTCGGGATGGCGGCTCGGTGACGTGCTCGGCTTGTGCGGAGCCCAGGCCGCGGAGGGGGTGCTGGTCGGCGGGTATCACGGAAGCTGGCTGGCGGGTGCGGGCGCCTATGAGATACCGGCCAGTAGGGCCGGGCTGGAGGCCGTCGGCGGCACCCTGGGGCCGGGCTCGGTGTTCGTGCTCGGGCAGGAAGGCTGCTCGCTGGCCGAGCTGGCGCGGGCGGCCGCGTACCTGGCGAAGGAGTCATCGGGCCGGTGCGGGGCGTGCCTGCGGAGTTTGCTCAGCCTCGTGCGCTCCGTCGCCGCGCTCGCCGGCGGCTCGGGCGGCGAGGAAGCGCTGGACGCGGCGATCCGCGAAGCCCTGGCGCTGCGCGGCGCTGCAGGCCAGCGCGGCCACGGCACGTGCTCGCACCCTGACGGCGTGGCCAGGTTCGTGCTGTCCGCCTTGGCCGTGTTCGGCGACGACCTGGCCTGGCACATGTTCCGGTCTGGCTGTGGCCGGCCAGCCGTCCGCGTTCTTCCGCTGCCCCTGGCACCCGGCGAGGTCCGGCTGGCCATCGACTGGAGCCGCTGCAAGGGACATGGCCTGTGCGGCCACATCGTGCCGGAACTGATGCAGCCGGACGGCCAGGGCTACCCGGTGATGCTCGACATGCCCGTCCCCCCGTGGCTGGAGCGCAAGGCCCGGCGGGCGGTTGAGATGTGCCCCGGGCTTGCCCTCAGGCTCGTCCCAGCCGATCCGGCCAGCCTGGCGGCCCTGTCCGCCGACGCCGAGCACCGCCAGGCCGTCGGGCAGAGGCAGGTCCTCGCCATCGAGCGCAGCCAGGCCGCATACGCCGCCTCTGACTTGATCGAGTCCGAGGACTGGACCACCGACACCACCTCGGCGCGCGCGATCCCGCCCCCGGACTGAACGGCTGCGGCGCGTTGATGCTGCCGGCCACGGCAACCGCTGCAGGAGAATTCACCAGAGCCCGCCGAGTGCGACCGTCAGTGCCTCACCGTTGACACCGCTCGCCTCTTCCGAGGCGAGGAACGCGATCGCGGCCGCCACCTCGGCGGGTGTGACGACCCGGCCGGACGGATACGATCTGTCGCGCTCGGCCCAGATCTCTTCGGCCGGCACGCCCGTCTCGGCCGACTCACGCTCCGCCGAGCGCTCCGCCATCTCCGTCCGCACCCAGCCTGGCAGCACAGCGTTGCAGGTGATCTGATGGCGGGCGAGATCGATCGCCGTCGCCCGCATCAGGCCGAGCAGGCCATGCTTGGCGGCGCAGTAGGCCACCATCCCGGCCCCGCCCACCTGCCCTGCCGTGGAGCTCACCATGATGATGCGTCCCCAGGCCGACCGTGTCATGTCGGCGGCGGCCAGCTTCGTGAGCAGGAACGGGACGTCCAGGTCGAGATTCAGCGCCCGGCGCCAGGCATCCCACTCCACATCGAGTACCGAGCCGTCCTCCCCCGCTCCCAGGGCCGCGTTGTTGACGAGGATCTCGATCGGCCCGAGCTGTGAACGCGCCGCCTCGACGGCCTGCTCACACCCGTCTCGGGTTTCGAGCGAACAGGCGACGTAGGACGCCCCCGTCTCCTCTGCCAGCTGGGCCAGAAGATGCTCCCGGCGGGCCACCGCCATGACCCTGATACCCCGGCGGCAGAACTCGACAACGGTCGCGCGCCCGATCCCGCTGCTCGCTCCGGTAACCAGCGCCACCCGTCCGGGCATCGTGCACTCCCAGAAATCCGTCTACGGTTGCGGCCTGCATTCTGCCGCATTTTCGCTGGGACGGTCGCAGCGGCGATGCGCACTGCAAGGTCTTCACCAGGTTCGGCATCGGGTGCGCGCAGCAAGCTCACCAGCGCGGCTGCCCGTTCAGGGTCCAAGCGGGAATCGAGCGCGGTAGGCCGCGAAGCTGCCGATGAGCTGGCAGCGCGTCGACAGTTATCGCGCGCGCCGCCACCTTGTGGCGGGCGGTCCGGGCTGGGTGCACAGGTGCTCCACGAGCAGCGCCACGGCGGCGGGGGCATGGCGGTGGCTGACCGCGTGCCAGGGCCGGCGCAGCGGGGTGTGCGGCACCGCCAGCTCGACCAGCCGCCCGGCCGCCAGCGTCTCGGCGACCGCGTCCCGGGACACGAGCGTCACGCCCAGGCCGGCCAGCGCGCCCGCCACCACCGCCCCGTTGGAGCCCAGCGTCAGCGTCGCGGGGTCGGCGTCGAGCTCGGCGAGCAGTGCCTGGCACGTTGCCCGGGTCCCCGAGCCGGCCTCCCGGAGCAGCCAGGTCGCGGCCATCGGGTCCGATACCCCGGGCGGGCCCACGACGACCAGGTCATTGCGGCGGACCGCGCGCACGGCCACGTCGAGCGACCGCGGCGGACGCCCGGCGATGACCAGGTCGGCCTCGTGGGCCGCGAGCAGCCCCCAGACGCGCTCTCGGTTGCCAACCTCCAGCCGGAGGTCGATGCCCGGATGGCGCTCGCGCAGCGACGCGATCACCAGCGGCACGATGTGCTCGCCGGCCGTCGTCACCGCCGCGACCCGCAACTGGGCGCGCTCGGCGTCGGCGTCGCCTCGCGCGGCGGCCAGCCCTTCTTCCTGCAGGCCGAGGATCTCGCGCGCATACCCGGCGAAGATGCGCCCGGGCTCGGTCAGCCGCAGCCCCCGGCCGTGCCGCTCGAGCAGCGGCACGCCGACCTCGCGGGTGAGCGCGGCCAGCGAGGCCGAGACCGCCGACTCTGTCACCATGAGTCGCGCGGCGGCCGCCCGCACCGATCCGGTATCGGTCACCGCCACGTACGCCCGCAGCCGCCCCGAGGTCGTCACGCCCATCTCCGGTTGATCAAAGTAATACTTGATTATCGCGCATAATACTTGATGGATGTTGCAGGTATTGGGTGGCACCCTGGTTGCAGGACAGCAGCCAGGAGGGCGCATCGTGACCCAGGACGCAACCGTGAGCAGGCGCTGGCACGCCGGCGTGATCCCCTACGCGGAGATGGGGTACTGGCGGCCGGACTACGAGCCGAAGGACACCGACGTGCTCGCCGCCTTCCGCGTCACACCCCAGCCCGGGGTGCCGCCGGAGGAGGCGGGAGCGGCCGTGGCCGGGGAGTCGTCGACCGCGACCTGGACGGTTGTGTGGACCGACCGGCTGACGGCCTACGACAACTACCAGGGCAAGTGCTACTCGGTGGAGCCGGTGCCCGGTACCGAGGGCCAGTACATCGCCCGGATCGCCTACGACATCGACCTGTTCGAGGAGGGCTCGGTGGCGAACCTCACCTCCTCGATCATCGGCAACGTGTTCGGCTTCAAGGCGGTGAAGGCCCTGCGCCTGGAGGACATGCGCATCCCGCTGCACTACGTCAAGACGTTCCAGGGCCCAGCGCACGGGATCGTGATGGAGCGGGAGTACCTGAACAAGTACGGCCGCCCGCTGCTGGGCGCGACCACCAAGCCGAAGCTGGGCCTGTCGGCCCGCAACTACGGCCGCGTGGTCTACGAGGCGCTGCGCGGCGGCCTGGACTTCACCAAGGACGACGAGAACATCAACAGCCAGCCGTTCATGCGCTGGCGGGACCGCTTCCTGTTCACCATGGAGGCCGTCAACCGGGCGCAGGCCGCAACCGGGGAGATCAAGGGCCACTACCTCAACGTGACGGCGGCGACGATGGAGGACATGTACGAGCGCGCCGAGTTTGCCAGGGAACTCGGCAGCGTGGTCGTCATGGTGGACCTGACCGCCGGGTACACCGCGATCCAGTCGATGGCCCGCTGGGCGAGGCGCAGCGGCGTGCTGCTGCACCTGCACCGGGCCGGGCACTCCACCTTCACCCGGCAGAAGTTCCATGGGGTCAGCTTCCGGGTGCTGGCCAAGTGGATGCGGCTGGCCGGGGTCGACCACCTGCACGCGGGCACCGTGGTGGGCAAGCTGGAAGGCGACCCGCACGCGGTCGCCGGCTATTACGACACCCTCCGCCTGGCGCACACGGATGCCGACCCGGTGAAGGGTCTGTACTTCCCGCAGGACTGGGGGTCGATGCCGGGCACCATGCCGGTGGCCTCCGGCGGCATCCACGCCGGGCAGATGCACCAGCTGCTGCACTACCTGGGCGAGGACGTGGTGCTCCAGTTCGGCGGCGGCACGATCGGCCACCCGATGGGCATCTGCGCCGGGGCTGCCGCCAACCGCGTGGCCGTCGAGGCCATGATCAAGGCCAGGAACGAGGGCCGCGACCTGCTCGCCGAGGGCGAGGACATCCTGCGGGCCGCCGCCAAGCACAGCCGCGAGCTGGACGTCGCGCTTGCCACGTGGGGGGACATCACGTTCAACTACGAACCCACCGACGTCCCCGACGCTGTCGCCACCCCCACCGCCCTGTGACGAGGAGAGCACCATGCGCCTGACCCAGGGAACCTTCTCCCACCTGCCCGACCTGACGGACGACGAGATCAGGGCCCAGGTCCAGTACGCCCTCGGCCGGGGCTGGCCGCTGTCGGTGGAGTTCACCGACGACCCCCATCCCCGCAACCCGTACTGGGAGATGTGGGGACTGCCCATGTTCGACCTGCACGACGCCGCGGGCGTCCTGTACGAGGTGAGCGAGTGCCGCAAGGCCTACCCGGGGCACTACGTCCGGGTCAACGCCTACGACGCGGCCAAAGGCCGGCAGACCATCGCGCTGTCGTTCCTGGTAAACCGGCCCGCCGCCGAGCCCGGTTTCCGGCTCGACCGCCAGGAGGCCGGCGACCGGCAGATCCGCTACACCACCCATTCGTACGCGACCGACCGCCCGGCCGAGCGGCGCTACGCAGACCCATGGCCGTGACCGATTCGGGGCCGGGGGCGCGGATGGTGTTCGGCGCACGTCCCGGCGCCAGCACCGCGCCGGCCGCAGACACGACGCCGCCACCGGAACGCACGCTCGGAAACGGCGACGTCGTCGACCTGGCCGCCGAACGCAAGCGCTCCGGCGTGGACGAAGTGCTCGACGCGCTCGACGACGAACTGGTCGGCCTGGCGCCGGTCAAGGCCAGGATCCGGCAGATCGCGGCGCTGCTGCTGGTGGACTCGGCCCGGGCCCGGTTCGGCCTGACCTCGACCCGGCCCAACCTGCACATGTGCTTCACCGGAGATCCGGGCACGGGAAAGACCACTGTCGCGCTGCGCATGGCCGACCTGCTGAGGCGCCTGGGCTACCTGGAACGCGGGCACCTCGTGGCGGTCGGGCGGGAGGATCTCGTCGGGCAGTACGTCGGGCACACCGCGCCCAAGACCAAGGAGGTCCTGAAGCGGGCCATGGGCGGAGTGCTGTTCATCGACGAGGCCTACTACCTGTACCGCGCCGAGAACGAGCGCGACTACGGCCAGGAAGCCATCGAGATCCTCCTGCAGGTCATGGAGAACCAGCGCCAGGACCTGGTGGTCATCCTGGCCGGGTACAAAGACCGGATGGACACGTTCTTCCAGGCCAACCCCGGGATGAGTTCACGGATCGCACATCACATCGACTTCCCCGGCTACACACTCGCGCAACTCGAGCAAATCGGAACGCTAATGGTCTCCCGGGTCGGCTACGAGCTGTCACCCGCCGCCAGCGCGACCTTCCGCGACTACCTGGGCCGCCGGCGCCAGCAGCCACGGTTCGCCAACGCGCGCAGCGTGCGCAACGCGATCGAGCGGGCACGGCTGCGTCACGCCAGCCGGCTGGTCGACAGCGACGCCACCCAGGTGTCCAGGGACGATCTCATCCGCCTCGAACCCGAGGACTTCCTGGCCAGCCGGGTCTTCACCGAGCCCTCCGAGGAGGTGGTGCACGATGCCTGACGCCCGCAAGACGCTCACCCGGCACACGATCGAGGCCGAGCACCGCCATCCCGACTCGACCGGGGACTTCTCCGGCCTGCTGAACGCCGTCTCGACCGCCGTGAAGATGATCGCGAACCAGGTGAACAAGGGTGCCCTCGTCGGCGCACCCGGCCCGGAGAACGGGCCCGGCGACGTCCAGAAGCGCCTGGACGTGCTGAGCCACGAGATCCTGATCGGCGAGACGGAATGGGCCGGCCATCTGGCCGCGGCGGCCTCCTCGGAGATGGCCGGCTTCTACCCGATCCCGGCGCGGTACCGGCGCGGCAAGTACCTGCTCGTGTTCGACCCGCTGGACGGCTCCGGCGATATCGACGTCAACATCCCGGTGGGGACCGTCTTCTCTGTCCTGCGCGGCCCGCACCCGGGCGTGGAGCCACAGCCCGCGGACTTCCTCCAGCCCGGAACCGAGCAGGTCTGCGCCGGCTTCGCGCTGTACGGGCCGTCCACGATGTTCGTGCTCACCACGGGCGACGGGGTCGACGGCTTCACCCTCGACCGCGACATCGGCGCGTTCGAGCTCACCCACCCGCAGCTGCGCATCCCCGACGAGACCAGCGAATTCGCGATCAACTCCTCGAACGAGCGGTTCTGGGAGCCGCCGGTCCGGCGTTACGTCGCCGAGTGCCTGGCCGGGCGGACAGGGCCGCGCGGCAAGGACTTCTCCATGCGGTGGACCGCCTCGCTGGTCGCCGACGCGTTCCGCATCCTCAGCCGCGGTGGCGTGTTCCTGTATCCCGCCGACAGCAAGCACCCCGGCCAGCCGGGGCGGCTGCGCCTGATGCACCAGGCCAATCCGATTGCGTTCATCGTCGAGCAGGCCGGCGGCGTGGCGAGCACCGGCCGCGGGCGGCTGATGGAGGTCACGCCGCGGGACCTGCACCAGCGGGTGCCGGTGATCTTCGGCTCGCGCGCCGAGGTCGAACTGATCGAGCGATATCACCGCGATCACGCCGAGCCGAGCACCGGCGACTTCTCCCTGTTCAACACCCGGTCTCTGTTCCGCGCCTGACCCGAGGAGCCGTCATGTCCGACAAACATCCGGTGATGGTCGTCACCGGGTCCTCCGGTTCCGGCACGACCTCGGTGACCAGGTCGGTACAGGAGATCTTCCGCCGGGAGCAGCTCATCCCCGCCCTGGTCGAGGGCGATTCCTTCCACCGCCACGACCGGGACGAGATGAAGGCAGCGATCGCCAGCGCCACGGCCGCGGGGAACCAGCATTTCTGCCACTTCACTCCCGAGGCCAACCTGCTGGAGGACCTGGAAGAGCTGTTCCGCAGCTACGGCGAGGTCGGTACCGGCCGGTTCCGCCGGTACCTGCACGACGAGGAGGAGGCAGAACGTTACGGCCAGCGGCCGGGCACGTTCACCGGCTGGGAGGAGATCCCCGCGGGCACCGACCTGCTGTACTACGAGGGCCTGCACGGCGCCGCGGTCACCGACAAGGTGAACGTGGCCCAGCACGCCGACCTGCTCATCGGCGTGGTGCCGATCATCAACCTGGAATGGATCCAGAAGGCTCACCGCGACAAGAGCCAGCGCGGGTACACCACCGAGGAGATCACGGACACGATCCTGCGGCGGATGCCCGACTACGTGAATTACATTTGCCCGCAGTTCTCCCGCACCCACGTCAACTTCCAGCGGGTGCCCACCGTCGACACCTCCAACCCGTTCATCACCCGGTTCATCCCCACCGCGGACGAGAGCTTCGTGGTCATCCGCTTCGCCGATCCGCATGGGATCGACTTCCCCTACCTGCTCTCGATGCTGCACGACTCGTTCATGTCGCGGCCCAACAGCATCGTGGTGCCGGGCGGCAAGATGGAACTGGCCATGCAGCTGATCTTCACTCCGATGATCTTGCGGCTGATGGACAAGCGCCGGCGGGCCGCGAGCGCGTGACACCTGTCCGGCGAGGCCCGCTGCCCCCCGCGACAGAGCGTGCCAGGAGTCAGGTGAGCGCGGTTGCGGCCTGGTCGATCAGGTCGGCGATCGCGGTGGGCTGGGAAGCCAGCGAGGCGTGGCTCGCGTCGAGCTCGATCGTGGTGCGCGGGTTCATGCGCTCGGCGAGGCGGCGTTCGGTGTCCGGGTGGATCATCCGGTCGCTTGTCGACACCTGGTACCAGCTCGGCTTCTTCCGCCACGCTGGGCCGGACACAGCGTCCCCGAAGGTCGAGCCGACCGGCGCCTTCTGCGTCACCGCCATCACCAGCGCTTCGCCGGCAGGCAGGTCCTGGCAGAAGCTCTCGTGGAACTTCTCCTGCCTGATCCACAGGTACCCATCGGAGTCGGGTGCGACATTGGCCGCGCCCGGTGGAGGTGCATTCCACTGGCTGATCTGGGCAAGGCTCTCACCGTCGTCCGGCGCGAACGCGGCGACGTAGACAAGCCCGACAACGTTCGGAAGGTCGCCGGCCTGGGTGATGACCGCCCCGCCGTAGGAGTGTCCAGCGAGCAGGACCGGCCCGTCGATCTGCTTGATCATCTTCTGGGTGCGCTCGACGTCGTCGCCCAGGGACGTGAGGGGATTCTCCACGGCGTGCAGCGAGTCGTAGCCGCGCCCGTTCAGCTCCACGATGACCTTGGCCCAGTGGGCCGCGCCGCCCCAGAACCCGTGGACGAGCACGATGCCTGGCTTGTTGCTCATTGCAATCTCCTCGCTGCCGGGATCGATGACGACGCCGATCTGCTGACGTGGCCGACCCAGTCCCAAGGCGCCGCCGTGAGCTTGCGTACCCACGAGCGCGCCTGCACTACCCCAGCGGTCGGCAGCTGCTGGGGCCCGGGCTGGGCGTGCACCCGGCGACCTCAGCCGGGGTGATCGGTGTCCACCGGTGGCAGGTTCTCCACCTGCTGCTTGGTGATGCTGAGCCGGATTCCGTTCTCGACGCCGGTCACGGCGCTGAGCGGGATGGCGACTTCCTTGTGCCCCCAGAGGTGCCCCTCCTCGAGCAGCACGTGGCTGACCCGGTGATCATCCGGGTCGACGAGGAAACCATGCACCCGCCCGATATGCCCGTCGGTGGCATGGACGCCGTCACCGGGCCTGAGCTGTGTCTCACCGCTCGGAACAACGTCTCGAACGACCGCCCTCCGCTTTACCGGCGCGGGGCCCACATCGACGAGGCCGCCAAAGCCGACGGGTGCGTATCCCTCGCCACGGGCGTCGTATGCCAGTGCGTCGCCGAGGAGGCCGCCCTGGCCGACTCCTTCTTCGACGTCGTCTTCCTCAGCATGATCGAGTCCGTCGAACTCCGCGCGCGTGCAGCGGAGCCTGACTTCCCCGGCCGCAGCCTCGACCAGGTCAACGGGAACCAGCCGGGCAGCCTCCTTCCGGTGGCCGGGCTGGACCACAAGGTGGGTGACGGTCTCGGCGGCCGGGTCGATGATCAGACGGCGCACCTCGCCGCACGGGCCATCCGAGCAGCTGGCCTTCGCCCCAATCGCGAACTGTGTCTCCTCCGCCATTGATGCCCTTCCCCTTCTGGGCTGCTGCGCCCCTGCAGCACCAGGAGCGCGGGAACGAAGCGGCCGGCCTTTCAGGCGTAGGCGTGTCAGCTGCCCGACGCTCATGCCAAAACGAGTCTAATCTCGCTCCTTGCCGACGGCTACGAGCCGGTTTTGTCGGGTCGCGCAGCGGTCTCACCAGCGCGCTGCACGTTCCGGGTCCTGGTCCACCCAGTGGTGATGACGGCGGGCACCGGGCGCGTCCGGAAGCCGACGACGGCGGCAACGGCGGCAACCAGCAGGCAGGCTGCGCCGGCGGTGACCGCCAGGTGGTAGCCGTGCACGAAGGACTGGGCCGCGGGGTGACGGTAGGCGGAGCCGAGAGCGTGGCCGACAGCGCCGATGCGGCCGCCACCCACGTTCTGGTCCTGACCGAGTGCCTTGACACGGATGGACGCGGGGAAGCGGGCGGCCGTGGCGGTCCAGTCCGACACGGCGGCGCCGACGCCGATGGAGCCGAGCACCGCCAGGCCAACCGACGTGCCGATCTGGCGGGATGCGTTGACCACTCCCGACGCGGCTCCCGAGACGCCGGCCGGGACGTCGCGCATGGCTACGTGAGTGATCCCGGGCACCAGGGTCCCGACGCCAGCCCCGGACACGACGTAGCCGGCGATGGTCAGGACGAACGAGGTGGTGGGGGTGACGAAGCTCAGCGCCAGGACACCGGCGCCCCCGGCGAGGCATCCCGCGGTGATCACGGTGGTGGCCGGGAAGCGGCGGTCGAGCCTCCCAGTGAGCTGGGCCATGGCCAGGAACGGGATGTTCATGGCGAGCCACGACAGGCCGGTGTCGAGCGCCGACCAGCCGTTGACGTCCTGGTAGAGCAGAGTGACGTAGAACAGCACGCCGCTGAATGCGGTGTACACGATCAGGTAGATGCCTGAGGCGGCAGTGAAGCTGCGGGCGCGCAGCAAGGCCGGGGGAATCATCGCGTCAGGGCTGTGGCGCTCCCAGAGGAAGAAGCCGGCCAGCAGGGCGGCACCGGCGAGAAGCGGCCCGGCGACTGGCAGCGAGCCCCACGAGTGCGACGAGGCCTCGATCAGTCCCAGGGTGAGCCCGACCAGGCCCAGGGCGCTCAGCGCCAGGCCGGGACGGTCCAGGCGGTTGGCCCGGGCGCTGCGCGACTCGCGGACCGCTGCCGCGGTGAGGGCGATGCCGATGGCGGCGACGGGGACGTTGACCCAGAAGACCGACGACCAGCCAGCGAAGCTGAGCAGGATGCCGCCGGCGACGGGCCCGAGCCCGAAGCCGGTGCCCCCGATGGCGGCCCAGGAGCCGATGGCCCCGGCCCGCTCCCTGCCGGGGAAGGTCTCGGTGATGATCGACAAGCTGAGCGCCAGCATGGCCGCACCGCCAACGCCCTGGAAGGCCCGGGAGACGATCAGCACGGTGGCGTTCGGGGAGACGGCGCAGGCCGCCGACCCCAGGCCGAACACCCCCAGGCCGACGAGGAAGGTCCGCTTGCGTCCGTAGCGATCACCCACCGCGCCGCCGACGGGGATGAGGGCGGCCAGGGCCAGCGCGTAGCCGCTGATCACCCACTCCAGGCCGCCCGGGCTCATGTGCAGGCTGGCCTGGATACGGGGAAGAGCGACGTTGACGATGGTCACGTCGATTTGGATCATGAAGGTGGCCACGCACATGGCCAGGAGCGTCAGGCGCCGGTGCGCCAACTCGCTGAAGCGTCGGCGCGACCGCCACGTCACCGGGCTTCTCCGCGGATGTGTGGACGTCGCTGCTCGCATCGTTGCTCCTCCTGCAGTCGGCTGGCAATGCGGTCGCAGCGCCGCCCCGGCGCTGCGGCGCTGCGGCGCTGCGGATTTCTAACCGAGTGGTTAGAAAGCGTAGCCTCATTCTAACCACATGGTTAGAATGGTGGGATGAATCCGCCCGGGGGGCGCCGGCCCTCGAGTCACGATCCGGAGGGCCGCCGCGCCGATGTGCTCCGCGCGGCGAGGCGCCTGTTCGCCAGGAACGGCTACGCACAGACCTCGATCCGGGCGATCGCCGCGGAAGCCGACGTGAATCACGCGCTCGTGGTCGCCTACTTCGGCGGTAAGGAAGCGCTGTTCATGGAGGCAGTCGGCCGCTTCCAGATGCCGCAGAACGTTCTCGAAGGGAGCGTCGAGGGCATGGGCGCCCGGATCGCGCGCGCGTACATGGAGCGCTGGGAGAACATGGCCGACGACGACCCGTGGCTGGCGCTCGTGCGCTCTTCGTTCTCGCACGAGGGCAGCTACCAGCTCCTGCGATCCGAGCTGGAGGTGCAGCAGACCGTGCCGCTGCGCGAGGCTCTCGGCGGCACCCGTGAGGGGGCGGCGCGCAGCGCGATGGTGGAGTGCCTGATTGCCGGCATGATCATGACCCGCTACATCTACCGGCTCGAGCCAGCCGGATCACTTCCCGCCGCAGCGTTCGAGGCCGCGTTCGCCGGCTCCCTCCAGCAGGCCATCACTGGCCCTCTGCCTGCCATGGACGCCGAACCGCCGCAGCGACTCCTAAGATGATGGCTGCGCAAGAGCGTGCACCGTGGGAATGATCGTTTTGCGGGAGGCCATCGTGGCTCAGCGACCGCCGTTGCCGCCGTTCACCGAGGAGACGGCTCGCCAGAAGGTCCAGGCTGCCGAGGACGCCTGGAACACCCGGGACCCGGAACGCGTCGCCGGCGCGTACTCCGAGGACTCGGTCTGGCGGAACCGGGGCGAGTTCGTCACCGGCCGCGCAGAGATCATCGGGTTCCTGCGCCGCAAGTGGGATCGCGAGCTGGACTATGCGCTGCGGAAAGACCTGTGGTCATTCGCCGGCAACCGGATCGCCGTCCGGTTCCAATACGAGTCTCACGACGCCGCCGGTCAGTGGTACCGCAGCTACGGCAACGAACTGTGGGAGTTCGACGAGGACGGGTACATGCAGCGGCGGGAGGCCAGCATCAACGACGTGCCCATCGACGAGTCCGAGCGGCGCATCTTCGGCGCCCGCCCGCAGGCCGAGCACGGCCAGAGCTTCCCACTGCGCTGAGGAGACGCCACCGGCCCGAGGCTTTGACAACGGCAGGTGCTGAACACCGCCCTGGCCAGCCTGGGCCGCCCGGCTCAGTAGCGGAGATCCCGATCGATCTCACCGGCTGCCGGCAGGTGGTTTCCATACCTGGCGGGCGACGCGCAGGAAGTTGCCGCCCATGATCGCAGCGATGTCGCCGGCTGGGTAGCCGCGCCTGGCGAGCTCGGCTTCGAGCCGGGCGAGCTGCTCGGGCGGGAAGAAATCCACCTGCGGGCCGCTGCGGTAGCTGGCCGGGAAGATCTGCGAGTTCGCCAGCTCGGCGTCGAGGTCATCGCTGTCGAAGACGTAGTCGGTCCCGATGCCGACGTGCTGCGGCCCGACGAGTTCCACGGCGTAGTCGATGTGCCGGGCCATCGCCGCGACGCTGATGTCGTTGTCGCCGAGGAAAATGCCGACGCCGTTGATCCCGATAACGCCGCCGGTCGCGGCGCACGCGCGGGCCTGGTCGTCGCGGATGTTGCGATCGTGGTCCCACACCGAGCGCATGTTCGAGTGGCTGAAGATGGCCGGGCTGTCCGTGTGCTCCAGGGCGTCCATGGAAGTCCGGTAGCCGCAGTGGGAGACGTCGACCACCATGCCGACCCGGTTCATCTCCTCGACCACGGCGCGGCCGAAGCCGGTCAGCCCGCGGTCCTGCCGCGCATGGCAGCCGAACCCGGCCAGGTTTTCGGTGTTGTAGGTCATCAGCA
>JASHQP010000397.1 GCA_030039095.1 Streptosporangiaceae bacterium | reverse complement strand
CCTTGGTACCTGCCTGACCAGCCAGATCAGGCCCGGCTGGCGAGGCTGACCGCGACTGGAAGCACGCAGCCTGAAGGGCTACTTGCGGCCGGCCTCCTCGATGAGCTCCAGGATGCGGGCCGGCGGCAGGTGCTGCTCGTAGATCCGCACACCGAACGGGGAGAGCGCGTCCTCGATCGCGTTCACCAGGGTCGGCGGCGCGACGATCATGCCGCCCTCGCCGACGCCGCGGAAGTTCACGTCGGCGTCGAGCGGCACGGTCTCGAGGTGCTCGATCTCGATGCGGGGCACGTCGCACGCGGTCGGCAGCAGGTAGTCCATGAACGTGGCCGACTGGCAGTTGCCGTCCTCGTCGTACGCCGACCGCTCCAGCAGAACCGCGCCGATGCCCTGCGCGATGCCGCCGCGGATCTGGCCCTCGACGACCGCGGGGTTGATCAGCGCGCCGCAGTCCTCGGCGACGAGGTACCGTTCCACCTTCACGATGCCGGTCTCGGTGTCGACCTCGACGATCGCGCAGTGGGTGCCCCCGGACCAGCCGCCCTCGCCGCCGTCGAACTGGGCCACGATCTCGAGGCTGGCATCCACGTCGGCGCCGAGCTCGCCCGACGCCGCGCGCCGCGCGACCTCGCCGACCGGGACGCCGCTCGCGGGGTCGCCGCGCACGAACACCCGCCCGTCGGCGATCTCCAGGTCCTGGACGCTGGCCTCCATCAGGTGCGACGCGAGGTCGATGACCCGCGCCTTGAGCTGCCGCGCGCCGTGCAGCGCCACGCCGCCGGTCATGGTGGCCGACCGGCTGCCGCCGGTCAGCCCGAACGGGACCACGTCGGAGTCGCCGACCACGACGCGGACCTGCTCGAACGGCACGCCGAACTCGTCGGCGGCGATCTGCGCCAGCGTGGTCTGGTGGCTCTGGCCGTGCGGCATCTGCCCGGTGAACAGCACGACGAAGCCGTCCTCCTCCAGCCGCAGCCGCATCGACTCGATGCCCATCGGCCCGCTCGGCCCGCCCGGCTCGCGTGGTCCGGGCGCTGCCTCGATGAACGTGGCCACACCGATACCGAGGTGCACGCCGCGTTCGAGCCCTTCGGCCTGACGCCGCCGGAAGGCCGGAAAGTCCACGCGCTGGGCGATGCGCTGCAGGGACTCCTGGGTGGTGACGCCGACCAGCGGGCGCCCGGTCACCATGACCGCCGGCGGGTCGGTGAGCTGCGCAACGTTGCGCAGCCGGAACTCCAGCGGGTCGGCGCCGAGGTCCTTCGCGATCAGGTCCAGGAAGCGCTCGCGCACGAACGTCTCGGACGCCCACGGGCCGCGGTAGGCGACGTAGCACGCCTTGTTCGTGATGGCGCCGGTCGACTCGAAACCCAGCGCCGCCATCTTGTACGGGCCCGGGAACATCGCCTGGACGATGTCCGGGACCATCGCGCCCATGCCCGGGTACGCGCCGGTGTCGATGACCATCGCGACGTCCATCCCGAGCAGGTCGCCGTCGTTGCTGACCGCGGCGCGGACGTCGAAGCTCTCCTCGCGCGCCTGCCCGGACGTGGTGAGGTTCTCGCCCCGGTCCTCGACCCACTTGACCGGCCGGCCCAGGTCACGCGACGCGGCGGCGACCGCGAGCTCCTCCCGGGACGCGCCGATCTTCAGGCCGAACGAGCCGCCGATGTCACCGGCCAGCACGCGCACCTTGTCCTGCTCCATGCCCAGGCGCATGGCGACCGCGATTTTGCTGACGTGCACGCTCTGCGTCGCCGCGTGCACCGTCATGCTGCCGGAATCGGCGTCGTAGGACGCGATGCAGGCGCGCCCCTCCATCGGCACGTTCTGGTGGCGGTGCACGTCGATGTGGGTCTCGAAGACCCGGTCGGCGCGCTCGAACGTGGCGGCGACGTCACCGAACTCGCTGCGCGAGTGGGTGCGGGCGATGTTGTCGCCCAGGTTGGCGAACACCGGCGGGCTGGCCGGGTCGAGCGCGAACGCCGCGGTCACGACCGGGGGCAGGTCCTCGTACTCCACCGCGACGAGCTCGCAGCCGTCCTCGGCGAGGTACCGGCTCTCCGCGATCACGACCGCGACGGGATCGCCCGCGAAGCGCACCTTGTCGGTCGCCAGCAACGTGAACTCCGGGGTCGGTCCCTGCCAGCCCATGAGCGCCATCAGCGCGTCCGGCCCGGGGACCGTCATCGCCTCCAGCTCCGCCCCGGTGTACGCGGCGACGACCCCGGGCAGCTCCCGCGCGGCCGAGGCGTCGACCGAGAGCACGCGGGCGTGCGCCATCGGCGAGCGCACGAACGCGGCGTGCAGCATCCCCGGCAGCTTGATGTCGTCGACGTACCGGCCCGCGCCGGTCAGGATGCGCGGGTCCTCCGACCGCTTGATGCTGGCGCCGGTGTACCGCTCGGCCGCAATCGCCGTCATGCCGTCTCCCTCGCTGAGCCCTCGCGGACGCGCTCGGCGGCCAGCAGCACGCCGTCGATGATGCTCTGGTAGCCGGTGCACCGGCAGATGTTGCCGGACAGCGCCTCGCGGATCTGCTGCTCGCCGGCGTCCGGGTGGTCGCGGAGGAACGCGGCGGCCTGCATGACCATCCCCGGCGTGCAGAACCCGCACTGGAAGCTGTGCGAGTCCCACATCGCCTGCTGCAGCTCGCCCATCTCCCCGTCCGGGCCCAGTCCCTCGATCGTGGTCACGTCGCTGCCCGCGGCCTGGACCGCCAGCATCAGGCACGATCGCACCGCGCGGCCGTCGAGGATGACCGTGCACGCACCGCAGACTCCGTGCTCGCATCCGAGATGCGTACCGGTCAAACCGAGGTCGTCGCGCAGGAAGTCCGCGAGCGTCTTGCGCGCCTCCGGCGACCCTGTCCGCGTGACGCCGTTGACCGTCAGCGAAATGTCCGGCATCAGTCACTGCCTCTCATCGCGTTGCCCACGGCCTCACGCAGGCCCCGGCGCACGAGCGCGGCCGCGACCTTCTTCCGGTACTCCGCCGACCCGTGCAGGTCGGACGGCGGGTCGATGCCGGCGGACGCTCTCTGGGCCGCCTCGTCGAACAGCTCGGCCGCCGGCGCGTGGCCCACCAGCAGTTCCTCCGCGGCCGTAGCCCGCACGGGCACGTCGGACACCCCGGCGAACGCCAGCCTCGCGTCGGTGATCGTCCCGCCGTTCAGCGTCACCGACGTGGCCAGCCCGACCATCGCGAAGTCCCCGTGGCGGCGCGCAACCTCCTGGAACGAGGTCCCCGTGCCCGGTCTGGCGGCAGGGAACCGAACCTCGGTGAGCAGCTCATCCACGGCGCGTGACGTGGTGAGATACCCCTCGAACCACTCGGCCGCGGGCACAACCCGCTCGCCGTTCGGGCCGTGCACCACGAACTCGGCGTCGAGCGCCCTGGCCACGGCCGGGAGCTCGGCCGCCGGGTCGGCGTGCGCGAGGCTGCCGCCGACCGTGCCGCGGCTGCGGATCGCCTCGTGCCCGATCAGCGGCAGCGCGGCCGCGAGCAGCGGCACCGCGTCGGCGATCGTCTGCGACTCCTCCGCGACGTACTCCCGCGTCGTGGCGCCGATCGTCACCCAGCCGTCGGTCCGTGACACCCCGGACAGCCCCTCGACGCCGTTGATGTCGATGAGCACCGCCGGCTGGGCCAGCCGGAGCGCGAGCAGCGGGATCAGGCTCTGCCCGCCGGCGAGCACGCTCGCCTCGTCCTGATGCTCGGCCAGCAGCTCGAGGGCCCCGGACAGCGTTCCGGGCGCCTCGTAGTCCACGGGAGGCAGCTTCATAAGCGCGGCCCTTCGATCCGGAGGGGACGCTTCCGCGGCGTCCCAGCTCACCCAGCCCTGCTCTGACAACCCTATCCACGCCGGCCAAAGCTCTGTAGCCGGCTGTCAATAATCGTCAATCGTCTTGCACGCGGCCACGGGCCGAACCTGGCCGCCGATCTGGCCGTTCTGGAAGTAGGGTGATAGCCACATATTGGCTCATGCGGGTGAACGACGGGTGGATGCAGATGAGCCAGGGCTTATCCGCCGCGCTGACCAAGGCCGCCGGGCAGGGCAACAGGACGTTCACCACGATCTGGGCGGCCTACGGTCACACCAGCAACGAGGACGACCTCCTGATCGGCCCGCTGGTAGCGGCAGATCTCGCGGTCGCCAGAACACTGATCACCGCCGTCGCCGCGGAGGAGAGCGGGTCCGTGCGGGTCGACATCCGCGGCAGCCATTCCGGGCTGGCGGCCTGGGCCGCGGCGCGAGGACTGGTCCCGTGCGGCACCGCAACGCTGATGGTGCACGGCGGCGACCTGCCCGGCGAACGGGACAGGCTGTTCGCGCCGGCATC
Organism: Streptosporangiaceae bacterium; assembly: GCA_030039095.1. The sequence continues at coordinate 6,180 of JASHQP010000397.1, read as the reverse complement.
CGGGGCCACTGGCTAACGCGAATGGTCTGGGACAGCTTGCCCCCGGGGCCCGTTGTTCGCCCGGTCCCGGGGGCAAGCTCGGCAATTCTCGATCAGAAGCTGCTGTCCCACGTGACGCTGAACCCGCCGGCGGGGGTTGGCGGCACGGCGGGGCAGTTGGCAGCGGTGAACGGGAGCGCCTCGACAGGCGGCCCCTGCTGACCTGGGCAGTCGAGGTAGTAGGAGGTGCTGTCGTCAATCATGGGCATGGAGTACACGGCGCCGTTGAACCCGCCGATGCTCGACGCCTTGCCGTTCGCGACCAGGCTTCCCGACTCGAAACCGGTCCGGCCGTAGTACACCATCGGCACGAACTGGAACAGCCCGGCTATGGGCTCGTAGGCTGGCCGCTCGATGATCCACTCGGCGCTCGAGTCCGTGCAGGTCGCTGCCGCGCACGACGCGGTTACGGAGAAGCTCTCCTGGGGGCGCGTGTGGTCGGTGAGCGAGAGCGCGTAGCTGTTGTTGCCGGCGCTGCCGGGCGTGACGTTCACCGAGGCGCTGATCTGGTCGCCGGGCTCCGGGCAGTCCACGTTGTCGTTGATGCAGGCCGTGGTGCCTTCCACGACCGTCCCCGCCGGGAACATCTCGTACCACACGTAGTAGTACAAGACGCCCTCGTAGCACTCGGCGCCCGTGCCCAGCTGCTCGACGGTGTCGTCGCTGTAGCCGTCGATGCCGACCCAGTTCGCGATGTAAGCGCCCGACGTCCGGTAAGGGCCTGACGGGCACGACACGGCTGGGATCGCCCAGCGGCCGCTCACGTTGGTGAAGTCGGCCGCGGTGCTCGTGCTCGACGTGTCCGCAAAGCCGGACCAGTTGAGGCTCGGCTGGGAGGTGACCGTGCCACTGACCGGCTTGGCGGCACCAGGAAGCTTGGTGGTAGACGGGGAAACCCAGTTACCACCGGCCACGCGCTGAGCGTGGGCCGACAGGTACTTCTCGAACGCGGCCCGAGCCCGAGCGACCACAGCCGGATCGTGCGCCCTGGCACCCAGGGTCGCAGTCGGGGGTGCCGCCGAGGCCACCGCGAGGAAGGCTGCGACCCCGATCAAGGCACCTAAAAACCCTATGAGCAGTCTCTTCACCGGATCTCCCATCTCGTCTCAAAGAGGGATCTTCTTATCTCTCTCATAGTTATAGTGACATCAGGCGGCACGCCCGTCACGACTGTTAAGGCAGAGCTTGCCCCTGAATACAACCTGTGGCGGCGTATGACATCTGGCCCGGTCAGGACAGCCGGACCCTCGGATCGAGCGCGGCATAGGCGATGTCGACCAGCACGTTAGCGGCCACGACAAAGGCGGAGGCGAGCAGGACCAGCCCGATAATCGTCGGCAGATCCTGGTGGTCGATGGAGTTGATGGCGAGCTGGCCGAGGCCGGGCAGGCCGAAGACGGTCTCGGTCACGATCACCCCGCCGAGGAGTGTCCCCACGTCGATGCCGAACTGGGTCACGATGGGAGTTATGGCCGCGCGCAGGGCGTGCCGGTAGCTAACCCGGCGCTCGGTCAGGCCCTTGGCCCTCGCCGTGCGAATGTAATCCTCGCCGAGGACATCGAGCATCGCCGCCCGGGTCAGCCTGGTGTAGGTGGCCGCCGTGACCAGGGCGATGGTCAGCCAGGGGAGAACCAGATGCAGCGCCCACTGGCCCGGGTTTTGCGTGAACGGCACGTACCCCGACGCGGGAAACCAGTCGACACCGGCCTTGCGCAGCTCGAGGAAGAGCAGGAGGAGCAGCAGTTCCCCCAGCAGGAATGTCGGCATGGAGTAGAACAGCAGTGCTACACCGGTCGTTGCCCGGTCGGCCACTGAGCGAGGCTTCGTCGCCGCGAGCACTCCGCTGCTCACGCCGGCGACCAGCCAGATGACCGCGCCGCCCAGGGCTAGCGAGAACGTGACGGGGAAGCTCTGCCCGATGAGCGTCGTCACAGGCGTGGAGTTGACGTAGGAGTAGCCGAGGTTACCGTGCAGCGCGTTCCAGAGGTAACTGCCGTACTGACATCTCTCTCGTTCGCCGTCAGTGGCCGCCCCGCCGCTGCACGTGGGCCATCGGCTGCTGAGCGAGGATTACGGGGTACGGGGTACCCGGAGCAGCGGTTCGGACCATGCGGGCAGTGAGGTGGTGGGCGTGACGAAGATCGCGATCCTCGACGACTACATTGGCGTCGCCTTGGCGTACGGCGACTGGTCGGTGCTGCCCGACGACGCGGAGATCATCGTCTACCGCGAGGCGATCCCGCCGGAGCGGCTCGCCGGCGAGCTCTCCGACTATGAGATCGTCGTCATTACCCAGCAGCGGTCGCGGTTCCCCCGGACGGTGCTTGCGGGCCTGCCCAAGCTGAAGCTGCTCGTCTGCAACGGCCGGACGAGCAACGTCGTCGACCACGAGGCCCGGATCGAGCGGGGAATCATGCTCTGCGGCACCGCTGACACCAATCGGGGCGCCCAGGTGGCCCGGTCCGGCTACGGGGCACCGCGCGGCCTGCCAGCGCCGTCGGAGATGGCGTGGGCGCTCATCTTCGCCGTCGCGAAGCGGACCGGCGTCGAGGACCGCGTCATCCGCGCGGGCGGCTGGCAGACCGGGTTTCCTGTCCCTCTCGCCGGGAAGACGCTCGGCCTGCTCGGCGCGGGCCGCCTCGGTGGCGCGATGGTCCCGGTCGCCAAGGCGCTCGGTATGGACGTCATCGCGTGGAGCCAGAACCTCAGCGAGGAGCGCTGCGCCGAGCTCGGCGTGACGAAGGTGACGAAGGACGAGCTCCTCTCGTCCGCGGACGTCCTCGGGATCTTTCTCGTCTTCTCCGAGCGCTCCCGTAACACGCTGCGCGCCGACGACCTGGCGAAGATGAAGGCGGGCGCCATCTTGGTGAACGTCTCCCGCGGTCCGATCGTCGAGGAGGAGGCCCTCATAGCGGCGCTTCGTTCCGGCCACCTCGCCGCCGCCGGCCTCGACGTTTTCGACCGCGAGCCGCTACCTGCGGAGCACCCCTTCCGGTCGCTCGACAACGTCGTCGTCACCCCGCATACCGGCTACGTCACCGAGCAGCTCTTCCGCACCGCCTGGCAGCTCATGGCACAGGACGTCGCGGCGTACCTCGCGGGATCACCGATCCGTGTCGTCTCCGACCCCGCCGACTGCCCGCCGATGGCGCCGCAGTAGGCCCGCAGAAGCCAGCCAGCCGCCCGTGATACCCGCCTCCTGGGCGGGGAGCTGGGCAGTGTATGACATTTGTCATCGCGAGCCGGTGAGGCGCGGCACTACGCGGGGTGACGGCATCCGGCCACCCTGGTTGTCATGGCTGACAACGATGCTCAGGCCGGGGGGATCGTCCTCTCCGGGCTCTCCAAGTCCTACGGCCAGGTGCGCGCGGTCCGGTCGATCGACCTGACCATTGCTCCTGGCGAGACTGTCGCCCTGCTCGGCCCGAACGGCGCGGGCAAGACGACGACGATCGACATGATGCTCGGCCTCACCCACCCCGACGCCGGGACGGTCTCGGTGTTCGGCCGGCCGCCCGCGGCGGCCGTTCGCGCGGGCTGGGTGGGCGGCATGCTGCAGACCGGGTCGCTGCTCGAGCACCTCAGGGTGCGCGAACTGGTCAGCCTGATGGCCTCGTACTACCCGCATCCGCTGCCGGTCGGCGACGTGCTGCGCCTCACCGGCGCCGACGAGTTCGCCGGCCAGCTCACCACGAAGCTGTCGGGCGGGCAGGCGCAGCGGGTGCGCTTTGCCGCCGCGCTGATCGGCGATCCCGATCTGCTGGTGCTGGACGAGCCCACCGCGGGGATCGACGTCGCGGGAAGACACGAGTTCTGGCAGGCCATGCGCGAGGTCGCCGGGCGCGGCAAGACCGTGCTGTTCGCCACCCACTACCTGGAAGAGGCCGACGCCTACGCCGACCGGATCGTGCTGATCGCGCACGGGCAGGTCATCGCCGACGGCCCGGCCACCGAGATCAAGGCCCGGGCGGGAGCCCGCACGATCAGGGCAACGTTGCCAGGCGCCCAGCTCGCGGTGCTGGCCGCGCTCCCGGGCGTGGTCAGCGCGGACCGGCACGGCGACGCGGTGCTGCTGTCCTGCTCGGACGCTGACACCGCGCTGCGGGCGCTGCTCGCATCGTTCCCCGCGGCGCGGGACATCGAGGTTCGCGGGGGCAGCCTCGAGGAAGCGTTCCTGGAACTGACCGCAGACGACGAAACGGACAGCGCCGTCCCCGTCGGCGCGATCGCCGGAGGAGAAGCACGATGACCGCCGCCACCCACCTCAGGTACGAGATCGTCCGCACGTTCCGCAACCGCGTCTTCTACGCGGTGACCCTGGCGCTGCCGCTGGTGCTGTTCTACGCGGTTGCCTCGGGCCAGCGCAGCGCGACCTTCGACGGGATCACGTTCCCGCTGTACTTCATGACCGCGATGGCGGTGTACGGGGCGATGTTCGCGGCGGTCTCACCCGGGGCACGCATCTCCCGGGACCGGACCGGCGGCTGGACCCGGCAGCAGCGGATCACGCCGCTGCGGGCCAGCACCGACATCGCCGCCAAGGTGGTCACCGCGTACCTGATCGCGCTGCCCAGCGTGGTGCTGATATTCCTGGCCGGCGCATCGCTGGGAGTCCGCCTCAACGCGACGCAGTGGCTGGAACTCGGCGGGCTGCTGCTGGTCGGGCTGACCCCATTCATCGCCCTGGGCATCACGCTCGGATACCTGGTCGCCACCGACGCCCTGACGCCGGCCATCGGCGGCGTGGTTGTCCTGTTCTCGCTGGTCGGCGGCGTGTACGGGTTCCAGCTCGCGCACTCGGGGCCGCTGTTCGACGTGATGAAGGCCATACCGTCGTACTGGCTGGTCCAGGCCGGCAAGACCGCGTTCGGCGGCGGCGGCTGGCCCGCGCAGGGCTGGGTCGTGATCGCCGCCTGGACCGCGGCGGGCGCCGTGGCCGCCGCGCTCGCCTACCGACGGTCCGCGGTCCGGGGCTGACCACAATGGGCCAGCCCCCGGTACCGTGGGTAAACGTGAGCGACGAAGTCGCGCGGCACAACGAGGCCGAGGCCCAGTGGGTGGCGGCTCAGTCCCAGTGGACGCGAAGCTGGCGGCGGGCGGCCATGCTGGCGATCCCGCTCGTCTACCTCATCTTCGTGTACATCTCGGTCGGGCAGAACTCCCGCGGCGGCGCCGCGGTCGCCGGCTACGTGCTGCTGTCGGCTTTTGCCGCGTGCTGGCTCCTCACGCCGTTCATGCTGCGGCCGCTGTCGGGCGGGCTGCAGTTCTGGGCCTGGTACGCGCTCCTGGTCGCGATCATGGCCGCGGACATACCGTTCGCCCGCGCGGCGGGGTTCGTCATGTGCGTGTACCTGACGATCCTCGCCGTGGCCCGCCTGGGTGTCCGCTCGGCCCCGCTCGTGGCCGCGATGGCCGTGGCGGCGCTGTGGATCCCGGTCGCGGTCGGGTCCTGGCACGTCAGCCTGGCCAAGTCGTTCGGCGACGTCACCCCCGTCGCGATCCCGGTCGTGGCGATCGTGACGGCGGTGACGATACAGGTGATACAGGCCAACCAGGCCCTGGCGGAAACCCGCGCCGAGCTGGCGCGGCTGGCCGCGGAGAACGAGCGGATCCGGATCGCCCGCGACTTGCACGACCTGCTCGGCCACTCGCTGACCACGATCACCGTGAAGGCAGGGCTGGCGCGCCGGCTCGGGCCGACCGACCCCGAGGGGGCGGTCGCCCAGATCACCGAAGTCGAGGACCTGTGCCGGCGCGTGCTCACCGACGTCCGGGCCGCGGTGTCCGGCTACCGCGAGGTCACCCTGGCCAGCGAGCTCGCCCGCGGCCGGGAGCTGCTGCGGGCCTCCGGGATCGCCGCCGACCTCCCCGCGGCCACCGAGGTCACCGATCCAGCCCACCAGGAGCTGTTTGGCTGGGCGGTGCGCGAGGGCCTGACGAACGTTATCCGCCACTCCCGTGCGCGTTCGGTCACTGTACGGGTGTCGGCTTCCTCCGTCGAGATCACCGACGACGGTCAGGGATCTGCCGCCGATCCCGGGAACGGGCTGAGCGGGCTGCGCGAGCGGGCAGTGGCCGCCGGCGGTGGCGTGGACGCCGGCCCGGCGCAGCCTGCGGGCTGGCGGCTGCGGGTGTGGGTGC
>JASHQP010000033.1 GCA_030039095.1 Streptosporangiaceae bacterium | reverse complement strand
GAGTGGGGGGCGTGCCAGACGTAGGCGACGGAGCGGTCGAAGACCTTGGCGAGGTCGTAGCCGTTCATCGGCTTGGCCGTCAGCAGTGCGAGCAGCGCGTGGCGTAGTGACACCGTGGTCCCTCCGTCGGCCGAACCACCCCGGCCCAGCAGGCATTGTTCTTACTTGCTAATTAAGATACGTTAATCATGACGCATCGCGTCAAGCGCACCCCCGAGCTGCCGGAGGTCCCTGGATGGCCGACCCTGCCACGCCCTTCATCGAGAGCCTGGCTGGTTTCGCCACCGACACGAAGCTCGAGGACCTGCCGCCCGGCGTCGTGTACCACGCCAAGCTCACGATGCTGGACACCTTCGGCGTCGCTCTCGCAGCCGGCGGCCACTCCGGCTGCCGGGAGGTCGTCTCCTGCGTCCGGGCGTCGGGAGGCGCGGCCGGTGACGGGACTGCCGCGACCGTCTGGGGCGCCGGCCTCGCCGCGCCCGCCGCCGAGGCCGCGTACGCCAACGGCTACCTGTCCAACACCCTCGACTTCGACGAGGGCTGGCACCTCGGCACGATCATCATCCCGGCGGTCACCGCGCTCGCCGAGACGCAGCCCGGGGTGTCCGGCGCGGATCTGCTGACCGCGTACGTGGCCGGCCGGGAGGCCGGCGACCGGATCCGCGCGATCGTGGAGATCGGCCGGGACCAGGGCACCGGGCCCACCCGGCGCGGGTGGTGGCATCCCGGCCTGGTCGGCCCCATCGCGGCGGCCGTGGGCTGCTCCCGGCTGCTCGGCCTCCCGCCGGGCGAGGTGGCGGACGCCGCCGCCGTCGCCTGCTGCAGTTCCGGCGGCTTCCGGCAGGCCATGGGGAGCCTTGCCAAGGCGCTGCACTCCGCGAACGCGGCGCGCGACGGCCTGAACGCCGCCCGGCTGGCCCGGCTGGGGTTCCCTGCCGACCACCGCATGCTCGACGGCCCGGTGGGTTTCCTGAACGCCCTCGAGCTGCCCCTGGACGCCGTGCCGCAGATACTGGCCACGCTCGGGACCTCCTACGAGCTGGAGCCGCCGCCGCGGTTCAAGCTCTTCCCCGTGTGCGGCGCTGGGCAGGACGACATCGGCGCGGTCGCGGCGTGGCGGGCGAGCCAGGATCCTGGCCGCCTTTCCCGGGTCTCCCGGGTGTTCGTCGACTTCCACCGCTTCTCCATGTTCCGGTTCGACGCGAGGGGCGACGTGGAGGCCGGGTTCTCCATGCCCTACGCCGTCGCCGCGTGCCTGGCCGATGGGGCGTTCGGCCTGACTCAGCTGTCCAGTGAGCGCCTGCACGATCCCGCGATCCGGTCGCTGATGGCCCGCGTGCAGGACCGGCCGGGCACCCCCGACGCCGCCGTGGTCCTCGAGTTCGACGACGGCAGCACCGAGGCCATCGCGCCGGCCGGCTGGCCCGCCTGGACCGAGCGGGCGATCGTGGACAAGTTCCTCGCCTGCGCGTCCGGCGTCACGTCCGCCGCGACCGCGGAGGCCATCGTCAAGACCGTCATGAACCTCGAGGACTGCGAAACACCGCTGCCGCTCGCCGGGCTCCTCGGAGGGCCATCTCGTGCCGCTCGAGAGTGACCTTGTCGCGCTCGAGGAGACGTCCGGCGTGCCCCGGCTCGTCTTGTCCCGGCCCGGCAAGCGCAACGCGATCAGCGAGGACATGTACGCCCAGGCCTGCCGGCAGATCGGCGCGCTGGAGGAACGCGGCGTCCGGGTGGCCGTCCTGGCCGCCGCGGGCCCCGTGTTCTGCGCCGGCGCCGACCTGGCCGAGCTGGACAGCGGCTTCAACGCCCCGGTCGAACTGGCCGAGCGGTTGCGCCGGTCGGCCACGTTCTGGATCGCCCAGGTCCACGGCGGCGTCCTCGGTGCCGGCGTCGCGCTCGTGTGCGGCTGCCACGCCGCCCTGGGCGACGCCGGCGCGTGGTTCTGCCTGCCGGAGCTCGGCCACGGCTTCTATCCCGAGCCGGTCATCGACTGGATCTCGGGCCAGGGGGTGTCCCGGCGCTGGCTGCACGGCCTCGCCGTCACCTCCAGGCGGGCGACGGCCGCCGAGGCGCTGGCCAACGGCGTGCTCTCCGGTGTCGCCCCGGAGGGCAGGCCGCTGGCCGCGGAGGCCGATGAGCTCGCCGGCCGCCTTCGGGCCGCGTGGCCCTCGCTCCGCCCGCTGCTGACTCCCGCTCCAGAACGCATCCACACGCCCGACGCCGAGGGGAACCGAACACATGACCGCGACCGTGGAGAAGCGAACGCCGCCCGCCTTCCTTGACGGGCACCCGAAGCGGCTGTTCATCGGCGGCGAATGGGTGCCCGCCGCGTCCGGGCGGACGTTCGACAGCATCAACCCCTCGACGGGCGAGGTCATCGGCCAGCTCGCCGACGGTGACGCCGCCGACATCGACCGCGCCGTCGCGGCGGCCCGGCGCGCATTCGAGGGCCCCTGGCGGAAGTTCACCCCGGTCCAGCGCCAGAACGTCCTGCTGGCGCTCGCCGAGCTGGTCGACGAGTACTTCGACGAGCTGCGCTTCATCGACACGTTCGACATGGGTGCGCCGGTGAGCCGCAGGCGCGGCGGCAGCGGCAGTCCCGAGGGCCTGCGCTACTTCGCGGGCTGGGCGACGAAGCTGAGCGGCGAGACGATCCCCAACTCGCTGCCCGGCTCGATCTTCAGCTACACGCTGCGCGAGCCGGTCGGCGTGGTCGGCTCGATCATCCCGTGGAACAACCCGTCCGGGATGTCGCTCACCAAGATCGCGCCGGTGCTCGCCACCGGATGCACGATGGTGCTCAAGCCGGCCGAGCAGGCGTGCCTCTCGCCGTTGCGCCTCGCGGAGCTCATTCAGGAGAAGCTCGACATCCCGCCGGGCGTCATCAACATCGTGACCGGCTTCGGGCACACCGCGGGCGCGGCGCTGGTCGCTCACGACGACGTCGACAAGGTCGCGTTCACCGGCTCCTCGCTCACCGGCCAGGAGATCGTGCGCGCCGCCGCCGGGAACCTGAAACGGGTGACGCTCGAACTCGGCGGGAAGTCGCCGGACGTCGTCTTCGCCGACGCGAACCTCGAGCTCGCGGTGCCCGGCGCGGGCATGGCGGTCTTCGGCAACAGCGGCCAGACGTGCGTGGCCGGCTCGCGCGTGTTCGTCGAGCGGCCGGCCTACGAGGAGTTCATCGAGCGCGTCTCGGAACTGGCCCGCTCACTCAGGGTCGGCAACAGCCTCGATCCCGCGACGCAGATCGGGCCGCTGGTCTCCCAGGGACAGCTGGACCGGGTCACCGGGTACCTGGACAGCGCGCGCTCGGAGGGCGCGCAGGCGACGGCCGGCGGTGCGCGGATCGTCGAGGGCGACCTCGCGAAGGGCTACTTCGTGGCGCCCACCGTTTTCCGGGACGTACGCGACGAGATGCGGATCGCGCGCGAGGAGATCTTTGGCCCGGTCGCGTCCGTGCTGCCGTTCGACTCGGTCGATGAGGTCGCCAGGCGCGCCAACAACACGCGGTTCGGCCTCGGCGCGGGCTGCTGGACGCGGGACGTCTCCAAGGCCCACCGGCTGGCCGCGCAGATCCAGAGCGGCAGCGTGTGGGTCAACACGTATGGCCTCATGGACCCGGCCGTGCCGTTCGGCGGCTACAAGATGAGCGGCTGGGGCCAGGAGCTTGGCTCTCATTCGGTCGACGAGTACCTCAGCACAAAGGCGGTCTGGATCAATACAGATGCGTGACCGCGGTGGCGCAGCCCCGGCGTTGTGCGGCTTTCGTCTGCTCTCGGGGGTTATGCAAGGTCGGAAGCCATAAGACACTCTTGACACGTCAACTTACGTCTGATTATACATATCTAGCTACTTAATTTTTTAGTCTCGATCGGGCCCCGCGCACCTGCCGTTCGAGAACACGGTCCTGAGCTGCGCTCCAACGAAGGAGACACTGATGGGAGCAAGCCTCACCTCTCGGCTGCGGCCTGGGCGAGTCACCGCGGTCGCGGCGCTCGCGGCCGCCGCCTCGCTGATCGCCGCGTGCTCGTCGAGCGGCACCACCAGCACCACCGGCAGCGGTGGCGCTGGCACGTCGGTCACCACCGTAAACCTGGCGTCGAGCCAGTTCATCGGGCAGGTGGCCGAGCAGATCCCGGGCCTGGACTCGTCGCTCTGCAAGCAGTACGGCATCAAGATCAACTTGGTGAACGTGAACGACGCGGCAGCCGCCGCGGGCCAGCAGAACGGCAGCATCCAGTTCGGCTACTTCACCTCCGTCCTCGGCAGCATCTCCCAGGGCCAGGCACCCGGCGTCGTCGTCCTCGCGTACGCAGGGCGCCCGCCGACGAACGCCGGCGGGATCTGGGGGCCGCCGGGCATGACCAGCGCGAAGAGTCTCGTCGGCAAGACGCTGGACGGGCTCGCGGGCGGACCGGACGCCCTGAACACGCTGCTGATGAACTCGGCGGGCATCAAGACCAGCCAGTACAGCGTCGTGCAGTTCGGGAACATCAACGCGTACTTCGCCGCGCCGACCACGGGCAAGGTCGACGCGGCCTGGGACCTGGCGCCACTGCCGCCCACGTGGGTGTCGGCCAAGTTCCACAACATCATCCCGCTGCCGTCCTCCGCCGGCTACACGCAGGACATGTGGATCACCGCGAGCAAGTCCTACGCGGCATCGCACAAGACCGTCGTCGAGAACTTCCTGCGCTGCTGGGCGGCGGGGCTGAAGGCCGGCCGCAGCACCTCGGCGTCGACCCGCAGCACGATCGCGGCCGCGCTCGCGAAGTACGACCTGATCACGCAGGCCGAGGCTCTGCAGGTGCTGTCCGCCTACCCGCAGGCCGACGCGCTCGAGCTGCCGACCGCTCCCGAGGCGACGAAGTCGACCACCTTCTACCTCGGCTCCCCGGCGAGTGAGTCGGCGCTGCAGGCCGCGCTCGCGCCGCAGTACCTGAAGGCGACCGGCATCAGCGTCCCGCCCTCGGACCCGACAGGCCCGACGAACTGGTGACCCGGCACTTCCCCTGGCGCGCCCGCCCCCGAGCCCCCCGGCGCGCCAGGGGAAGCCTCGGGTAAGGTGCCACGACGGGACGAACGGAATATCCATGCAGGTAGCACGGGAACTGTCTGGGGTGGCGACGGTGGATGGTGCCGGGCGGAGGCGATCCCGCATCACCGGATGGGTGGTCGCGCACTCGAGGTTCCTCATCGGCCTCGGTGGCCTGCTGGCGGTGGCCGTCGCCTGGCAGATCTGCGCCGGGCTGCACGTCGTGGATCCGTTCTTCTCCAGTTCGCCGACCAAGGTCATGTCCGCGG
>JASHQP010000396.1 GCA_030039095.1 Streptosporangiaceae bacterium | reverse complement strand
GGCGCTGCTGCCCGTTTCCGCGACGCGCGCGGCGGCGTGCTGGCGTCTCGATGTCGCAGCCCCCGGGCTGCTGGCCGGAGGAGAAAAAGGTGGGGGATAGGAAAAGGAGGAAGCAATGGGAACACGGCTGAGGCGCACAAGCCTGGTGGCCATCGCGGCCGCCGCCCTCATCTGCGGGACAGTGGCCGCGTGCTCGTCGAGCTCGGGCCCGGCGGCCGGCGGCACGTCCTCGTCGGGGGCGTCTGCGACCTTGACGATGGAGAGCTCACCGGAGAGCACGATCACCCAGGCATTCAATCCGTACGACCCCACCCAGGCCGCCTACGGCATGGGCGCGACCGGGCTGATCTACGAGCCGCTGATCCAGTTCGACCTGGCCAGCCCGACGATCTCCTATCCCTGGCTGGCCACGTCGTACAGCTGGGGCGACGGCGGCAAGCAGATCACGTTCACGATCCGGTCCGGCGTGAAGTGGAACGACGGCAAGCCGCTGACGCCGGCCGACGTCGCGTTCACGTTCAACCTGATCAAGAAGAACGCCGCGATCAACCTCGGCGGCCTGAAGCTCTCCGGCGTCTCCACGTCGGGCAACACGGTCACGCTCACGTTCCCCACATCCCAGTACACGAACCTGGAGGAGATCGCCGGCACCGCGATCCTGCCGCAGGCGATCTGGAGCAAGGCCGGCAACCCGGCGACGTACACGGACGCCAGCCCGGTCGGGACCGGACCGTACATGCTCAGCAACTTCACCCCGCAAGGGTTCACGCTGAAGAAGAACCCGTACTACTGGCAGCCGTCGAAGGTCAGGGTCACGTCGGTCTACTTCCCCGTGTACACGTCGAACACCGGCGCGACGAACGCGCTCTTCTCCGGCCAGATCACCTGGACCGGGAACTACATCCCCGGCCTGCAGAAGGACTTCGTCGACAAGTCGCCCGCCTACCACCACTACTGGGAGGCCGCGGGCGGCACGAACTCGCTCATGCCGAACCTGAACAAGTGGCCGACCAACCAGCTCGCGGTGCGGCAGGCGATCAGCCTCGCGCTGAACCGCTCGGTGATCGCGTCCGAGGGTGAGGGCGGCCTGGAAAGCCCGGCGCTGAACTCGACCGGGCTGACCCTGCCGACGTTCAAGGCGTGGGGCGGGCCGGTCGCGTCGATGACGAACTCGGCCACCGCGAACGCCGCGGCCGCCGAGAAGGTGCTGGAAGCAGCCGGGTTCACCAAGGGCAGCAACGGGTTCTTCCAGAAGGGCGGCAAGACCGTCGCGCTGACGCTCGTCGACCCGTCGGCGTACACCGACTACGCCCAGGACGACGCGATAATTGCTCAGGAATTGCGGGCAGCCGGCATCGACGCGACGTTCCAGGGCCAGGCGGTCACCGCGTGGCTGACCAACGTCGCCGACGGCGACTTCCAGCTCACCCTGCACTGGGCGAACGGCGGCATCACGCCGTACAACATGTACGACGGATGGCTGGACAGCTCGCTCGCCACCGGAAGCACCGCGACCGGCGACTACGAGCGGCTCAACGATCCCGCGGTCGAATCCGACCTGGCCACGCTCAGCTCGGCCAACTCCGTGGCGGAGCAGACCACCGCCCTGGTTCCGCTGGAGAAGTACGTCGCCGCGAACCTGCCGATCATCCCGACGACGACGGCGGCGGACTGGTTCGAGTACAACTCGCAGAACTTCGTCGGCTGGCCCACTCAGTCGAATCCCTACGACAGCGGGCAGCCGTCGGGCACCAACAACGGCCCCGGCTCCGGCACCGACGAGGTGGTGCTGCTGCACCTGAGCCCGCGGAGCTGACCGGCCCGCCGCCGAGCTCGCCCGCCCCCGGAACCCCCCACCTCCGGGGGCGGGCGACCACCCGCACGAAACCCGGCCCGCAGCGAGGAGGCCAGCAGCGGCCGGCCCGCTGATCTTCGGTGTCGGCTACTGCACCGCCGTCGCCGGCTTGCGGCCCACGCCGACGAGTGCCCAGGATCTGCTGCCATCGGCGGGCACGTCGGCAGGCGAGTCGGGCCGCCAGTGCGGAATGTAGACCAGCCCGGGGTCCACGAGGTCGAACCCGTCGAAGAACGCCAGGATGTCCGCTCGAGGGCGCACGTGGATGTTTGTCGCGACGCTGCGGTTGTATACCTTCTCGGCGGCGTGCGCGACCGTGGGCTTGTTCTCATCGGTGAGGTGACCGAGCACCAGGTAGCTGCCGGGCGCCAGCGCGTCGCGCAGGGTGGCCACGATGCGCCATGGGTCCTCGGGATCGTCGATGAAGTGCAGCACCATATTGAGCAGCAGCCCGACCGGCTGGGTGAAGTCGATCAGCTCGCGGACCGTGCCGCTGGAGAGAATGTCCCCTGGTTCCCGCGCGTCGGCTTCGATGATCGCGGCATCGGCGCTGCCCTCGAGAATGGCCCTGCTGTGGGCGACGGCGACCTGGTCGTTGTCCGCGTAGACCACCCGGGCGCCGGTGGTGGCCTGCCGGGCGATCTCGTGCACGTTGCCTTCGGTCGGTATGCCCGAGCCGATGTCGAGGAACTGGCGGATCCCGCTGGCGGCGAGGAACCGGACCGCCCGGCCGAGGAACGCCCGGTTGTCGCGGGCGGCCTCGCGGACGGTCGGGACGACCGCGAGGATCGCGCGGGCCAGGTCCTGGTCGGCGAGGAAGTTGTGGCTGCCGCCCAGCCAGTAGTCGTACACCCGTGCCACGTTGGCCCGCGCCGTGTCGACACCCGGCGGCACCCAGCTCAGATCATCGGTCATCGGGCAGCTTCGTCAATCAGTGGACAGCAGGGTCACTGGTCAGACAGTTTTGTCCTGGTGGAACACACGTTTGTTCAATTGCACGGTTTTTGATGATACGGCCGATCAGTCAACATATTCTATGCAGGCAGGACAAAAGGCCCACGGCCATTGAACGGTGGCCGCGCCCGGTGGTTCCGTTTGTCGAGGCTGGTGCGGGTAACAGTGGTGTCGGAGATGGCGAGAAACGCCCCGTCCGCGCTGCCCAGACGCCACGAGCCCGACCTGGCCGACGTCGCCGCGTTCACCCTGGACTCCGGCGGGCGGATCACGTCCTGGCCGGCGACGGCGAGCCGGATGTTCGGGTACCAGGCGCGCGACGTCGCCTCCAGGCACATATGCGACGTGCTGATGACCGGGCCGGGCCAGCGTGACCTGGTGAACCGGGCCATGACCGAGGTCGCGGCCGGGCGCGTGCACACCGCCACCGTGGCTGGCGGCTCGTTAGGCGCCGGCCGGTTCGCTTTCCGCCTGGAGCCGCTGGACGGGCTCGGCGGCGGCGCGCTGGTGCTCGTGCAGCGCGCCTGGCCGCAGCCCACGCCGAGCTGGCTCCGGGATGCGGCAGCGCGGCTCGGCAGCAGCCTGGATCTCGTGGAGACGGCGACCGAGATCGTCGACGCCGCCGTTCCCGGGTTCGCCGACGTCGCGGTCATCTTCGTCGCCGAGCGCCTGGCGGCCGTCGGCGAGCTCGCCTCGTCCGCGGTCACGCACGGAGCGGTGGTGCGGCGGCTCGCGGGCCGCCACGCACGCGAGAGCGCCGCCGAAGCCCAGCAGCTGTGGCGCCCGGGCGAGGTGATCGTGTTTGGCCCGGAATCCGTCGGCTGCCGGGCAATGGCCAGCGGCGCCCCCGTCCTGTTCGACCAGCTCGACACCGAGAGTGCTCAGCGGCTCACCCGCTATCCCGGGCAAAGCGAGATGGCGGCCGGCTACACCTCTCACCTGGCCATCCCGCTGATCGCCCGGGACATCGTGGTGGGCTGCGCGATCTTCGGGCGGGCGCCGGCCAGCCCGCCGTTCAATCAGGGGGACATCGCGCTGGCCGGTGAGCTCGCCTCCCGGGCCGCGGTGTGCCTGGACAACGCCCGGCTGTATGACCGGGAACGGCGCACCGCGCAGGCCCTGCAGCAGGGCCTGCGGCCCGGACGGGCCAGGATCCCCGAGGGCCTCGAGGTCGCCCGCCGCTACCGGCCGGTCGGCAACAACGTCGTCGGCGGGGACTGGCACGACATCGTGCCACTGCCGTCCGGCCGGGCCGCGCTGATCGTCGGGGACGCGATGGGCCACGGGCCGGAGGCTGCCGCGGTCATGGTGCAGCTGCGCACGGCCGCGCACACCCTGGCCGACCTGGACCTGCCGCCGGAGCTCATGCTGCGCAAGCTGGACGTGATGGCAGCCGGACTGGCCGGCACGCCGTTCGCCGCCACCTGCGTCTATGCGGTCATCGACCCGTCGAGCCGCTCCTGCGTGATTGCGCAGGCCGGTCACCAGCCGCCGGTGGTGGTGTCCGGCGACGGAACGACCCGGGTGCTGAGCCTGCCGCCCGGTCTTCCGCTCGGCCTGGGTGAGGAAAGCTTCGAGGCCACCCGCGTGGACCTGCCGGCCGGGGCCGTCCTCGCCCTGTACACCGACGGGCTCGTCGAAGGCCGCACCCGCACGCTCGACGCTGGCCTCGCGACGCTGCGCAGCACGCTGGCCGCGGCGCTGGCCGAGCCGTCGGCCTCGCTGCGCACAGCCTGCCAGAAGGTCACCGACCTGCCGAACGAGGACGTCGAGGACGACCTGACCCTGGTGCTCGCCCGCATTCGCCCCTGACCGGACGGCGGCACTAGTGTCGCCGGCCCGCCGCTGTTGCTGGAGCGACAGCGGCGGCACTTTGACACCACGAGAGGGGAGGGGGAGGGAGGTCGAGAGGGGAGGGGGAGGGAGGTTAGGCGAGGCTGGCGCGGACGGCGTCGAGGGCACGCTGGATGTTCTCGACCGAGTTCGCGTAGGAGAACCGCATGTAGCCCTCGCCGTACTTCCCGAACGCGGTGCCGGACAGCGCGGCGACCCCGGCGTCCTGCAGCAGCCGCCCCGCCAGCTCCGACGAGGTCAGCCCCGTGCCGGTGACGTTCGGGAACACGTAGAACGCACCCTGCGGCTCGACGCACGTGATCCCGGGAATGTCATTCAGGCCCGAGACGATCACGTCCCGCCGCCGCCGGAACTCGGCCACCATGTCCTCGACCGGAGTCCACGGGCCGCCCAGCGCGGCGGCGGCCGCATACTGGCTGAACGCCGACGTGCACGACACCGAGTTGATCACCAGCCGCGTGATCGGCTCGACCAGGGCGGGCGGGAACACCCCGAAGCCCAGCCGCCAGCCGGTCATCGCGTACGTCTTGGACCACCCGTCCAGCAGGATCGTCCGGTCGGCCATCCCGTCCACGGACAGCACGCTGGCGTGCGAGCCGCCGCCGTACCGGATCGCCCAGTACACCTCGTCGGACAGCACGATCAGGTCATGGCGCATGGCGATGTCCGCGATCGCCTCGCAGTCTTCCTGCGTCAGCGACGAGCCGCACGGGTTGTGCGGCGAATTGATGATCAGCAGCTTCGTCCGGTCGGTGACCAGCGACTCCAGCTCGGAGGTGTCGATACGGAACTCGTTCTCCTCGCGCAGCGGGATCGGCACCCCTGTCGCGCCGGAGAACGCGGTGATCGACTCGTACATCGGGAAGCTCGGGTCCGGGTACAGGACCTCGTCGCCCTCGCCGCAGAGCGCCATGATCGTGAAGAACATGATCGGCTTGGCACCCGGCGTCACGATCACCCGGTCCGGCGTGGTCTGCATCCGCTTGTTGCGCTCGAGGAAGGCGACCACGGCCTCGCGCAGCGGGGGGATTCCCGGCGCCGGAACGTAGTGTGTCTGCCCGTCCTGCAGCGCCTCGCACGCCGCGTCGATGATGTGCTGGGCGGTCGGGAAGTCCGGCTCACCGATCTCCAGGTGGATCACCGTTCTGCCGGTGGCCTCCATGGCCCGGGCCCGGGCCAGGACCTCGAACGCGGATTCGGTTCCGAGCCTGTTCATGCGGTCTGCCAGCGTCATTGCCGTCATAGCCCCGATGATACGGGTGCGAATGATTCGCTGGTAAGACCGGAGTTCCATAGTGTGACCGGGTTTCGGCCGGCCCTTGCCGCAGGTCCGGCGACACGTCAGCCTTAGAATCCGTGAGGCGGCCCAGGTGAGGGGGTTGGAGTGACATCCGAGAGGTCGACGCTGATCGCTCGGTCCGGCAGCGAACTCGACGCCGGGCGGCTGTTCGCCGCGGCCGAGCCGGACTTCGCTCGCTACGAGATCGTCAAGGACCTCGTCGACGAGTGCATCGACCTGGCGCTGAACTACCGGCAGAGCGGGCACCCGGGCGGGTCCCGGTCCAAGGTGCACATGATGCTGTCGCTGCTGCTGTCCGGCGCGATGCGCTGGGATGTGCTGCGGCCATGGCGCCGGTTCGGCGACCGGTTCGTGCTGTCCGCCGGGCACACGGTGCCGCTGGTCTACGCGACGCTCGCGGTGCTCAACGAGGCGATGCGGGCCCGCCACAACCGCGACGCCGGCCCGCAATTCGCGTTCCCCGACGACGGCCGCTGGGCCCTGACCTGGGAATGGCTGCTGAAGCTGCGCCGTCACGGCGGCCTGCCCGGGCACGCCGAGATGGAAGGCCGGACCCTGTTCCTGAAGTTCAACACAGGCCCGTCCGGGCACGGCATGCCGCCCGCCGCCGGCGAGGCGCTCAGCCTGAAGCTCGCCGGGGCCGGCGAGGTGAAGGTGTTCGTGTTCGAGGGCGAGGGCGGGCTGACGCCCGGCTCCGCACACGAGGTCAAGAACACGGCGTGGGGCCTGGGCCTGGGCAACCTGGTCTTCATGGTCGACTGGAACGACTTCGGGATCGACCCCCGGCCGAACTCGAGCGTGGTCGCCGGCACCCCGGTCGACTGGTTCGCGCCGTACGGCTGGCGGGTCACCGGCACCTCCCGCGGCATGGAGTGGGGGCCGGTCACCCAGACGGTTCTCGACGCGGCCTGCGGCGCCAGCCCGGACGCCGCGGTGCCGACGATGGCCTGGTTCCGGACCCAGAAGGGCCGGGGCTACGGCAAGGTCGACGCGGCCAGCCACGGCACCGCCTGGCCGATGAACGCCGAGCAGTTCTGGACCGTGCGCAAGCGGTTCATGGAGCGCTACGGCGTGGCCTACCAGGGCGTCGACGAGCCCGCGCCGGCCGATTCCCAGGAAGTGCAGGCACAGGCCGAAGCGAACTTCCGGACCGCGATGAGCGTCCTTGAACGCGACGCCGACCTCGTGACCTGGCTCTCCGACCGGCTGGTCGCGATCGGGGACAGCGTGCCGGATGACGTCGATGGCTTCCGTCTCGGCGAGCACTCCGCCGGGGTGTTCAGCGACCGGCGGATCTTCGACGTCAGCACTTACCCGGCCGGCATGTGGAAGAAGCCGGGCGAGAAGGCGCCGAACCGGGCCGGCCTGGCGGCGTGGGGGTCGTACGTGAACTCGCTCGCGCTGCGCGACTACGGCAGGCCGCTGTTCATCGCGGCCTCCGCCGACCTGGCCGAGTCCACCAACATCGCCGGGTTCGGGCAGGACTTCGACGGCGTCCCTGGCACGGGCTGGTACGAGCGGAACGAGAACACCCGTGGCGCGCTGCTGCCGACGGAGATCACCGAGTTCACCAACTCCGGGCTGGTGTGCGGCCTGGCCACGGTCAACCTCGCCGCGGACCCGTTCACGAGCTTCGACGGGTTCTGGGGAGCGTGCTCGACGTACGGGTCGTTCTCCTACCTGAAGTACGGCGAGATGCGCCTGTTCAGCCAGCTCGCGCAGGACACCGAGCTCGAGGTCGGCAAGGTGCTGTGGATCGCGGGCCACTCCGGCCCGGAGACGGCCGAGGACTCGCGCACCCACTTCGGCATCTTCTCGATCGGCGTGACCCAGCTGTTCCCGAACGGGCACGTGATCGATCTGCACCCGTGGGAGTACAACGAGGTGCCGGTGCTGCTCGGCGCGGCGTTCTCCGCTGATGCGCCGATCGTGGCGCTGCACCTGACCCGCCCGCCGGTCGAGATTCCCGACCGGGAGGCGCTCGGCATCCCGTCTCACTTCGAGGCGGCGCGCGGGGCGTACGTGATGCGGCCGTACCGGCCGGGCCAGCCGCGCGGCGGGACCGTGTACGTGCGCGGCACCCTGCCGACGGCGAATCTGGTCAGCCTGCTGCCGGAACTCGACGCCCGCGGCATCAACGTGAAGATCGTTGCCGCGGTGAGCCCGCAGCTCTTCGCCATGCAGCCGGAGGAGTACCGGCGCTCCGTCGTCGACCCGGCCGGGCGGCTGGACGCGATGGTGATCACCAACGGCGCGTTCAAGCTGATGCAGGACTGGGCGGGCGGCCCGCTGGTCCGGGAGTACTCGCTGTCGTCGGACTGGGACGACCGGTGGCGCACCGGCGGCTCGGTCGACGAGGTCATCGCCGAGGCGCACCTCGACCAGGCGCACATCCTGGCCGCGCTGGAGCGGTTCTCCGGCGAGCGCCCAGAGCGCTTGCGTGCCCTCCGTGAGCGGCTCGACTCGGCGGGGTGATAGCACCCCATCCTGGCGAGGGGCTTGGCCCTAGCCAGGTTGGGGTGGCTGGGCCA
>JASHQP010000395.1 GCA_030039095.1 Streptosporangiaceae bacterium | reverse complement strand
GCCCAGCGGGTCACCTGGATGTGGTCCCTGGTTCGCGACCAGCTCCTGGACCGGTTGCGTGACAGCCGCGAGGTGCACACGATCACGCCTCGCCTCGAAGCCGACGTCCGGGCCGGCACAATAACTCCCGGGCTCGCCGCCCAGCAGCTCGTCGCCGCGTTCCTGCCCAGCCTGACAGATGCCGGCGGCGATTAGCCCGCTTCGGCCCGCAGCCGGGCGACGTCGCGCATTTAGCTGCCACGACGCCGGCCAGCACGCCCGTCCTGAGTGCCTGCCCAACGTTTGTCTACGAGCCGTCGGCGGGCAGGCCGAACGCGGACGGGTGCAGCCATCGGGCGATGGCCATGACCGCCTCGGCGTTGCGCGGGCTGGGGGTGACCTCGTCGTAGCTAAGCGCCAGGAAGCACTTGTTCTTCACCGCGGGCAGGTTCTTGCTGGCGGCAAAGGTCTCGAGGAACTTCTCCTTCTGGGCGACCGTCGGGGTGCTGTAGTCATTGATGATGATGCACTGCGGCTGAGCGGCGACGACCTGTTCCCAGGACACCGTCGTCCAGCTCTGCTTGAGCGAGGCGAACACGTTCGTGCCGCCGCCCAGGCTCAGCAGCGCCGTCGGCATCGCCAGGCCGGGACCGGTGACGGGCGCGGACTCGCCGCTGTCGTAGTCAAAGACCTTTACCGGCTTCTGGCCAGCGATCTTGGCCCGGGCCGCCGCCACCTCGGCCTGCATCCCGGCGATGACCTTCGCCGCGCGGGCCCGCACGTTGAAGATCTCGCCTAGGTTACGCAGGTCCTGGTAGGTCTCGTTGATGCTGACCGACCCGGTTTTGGACTGGACGTGCGCGCACGACTCGGCCAGCACGAGCGTCTTGATACCGAACCGGGACAGGTACGTGGGTGTGAGGTTGGTGCCGACCTGCAGGCCGTAGTTCCAGCCGGCGAACAGGAAGTCCGGCTTCAGCGCGACCAGCTGCTCCAGCGTGAAGTAATTATCCGGCGAGGCGTCATGGACCTTCTTGAAACCCGCCTGGTACTCGACAGGGATGGCGGGCGCGTCGACTGGGCCGTCGCCCACCGCGGCAAAGGTACCGACCATGTGTGACTCTAGGCCCAGAGCGAGCATGTCCTCGGTGGTGTTGATGTCGTTGGACACCGCCCGCTTGGGCGCATTCTTGTAGGTCACGGGCACGCCGCAGCTGCTGACGGTGACGGGATATGCGCTGCCGCTGGCCGCTGATCCGGAGGTGCCCGATGAACTGCTGCCACAGGCGGCCAGGCCGCCCCCGGCGGAGAGCAGCGCGGCGGACAAGGCCAGGGTGCGCCAGGCGGGCCGGTGTCTTCTTGGCCGGGAGCCGTGGTTGAGGTGCACTGGAATCCTTTCGGTTACGCCGGCGTGTCGGGCCGCGCGGGTGAGCGCGCGGCCGTGCCGCCGGCTGGGTGATCTTGGGTTGCGGGTCTGGCGCGGCGCGGGATCAGGTGCGGCGTGCCGGTGTCGGGATGGTCGATGACCAGGACGTCGGCGCCGTAGGCGCGGCGGATCGTTTCGGGCGTGAGCACCAGGCTGGGCGGCCCAGCGGTCACCAGCTGGCCGTCGGACAGCACGTGGATCGTGTCGCAGAACAGCGCGGCCAGGCTCAGGTCGTGCAGCGCCGCGAGCACGGTGACGCCGAGCCCGGCGACGACCTCGAGGATCTCGACCTGGTGATGAATGTCGAGCTGGTTGGTGGGTTCGTCGAGGATCAGATGGTTGGCTTCCTGGGCCAGCGCCCTGGCGATGAGGACCAGCTGCTTCTCACCGCCGGACAGCGTGTTGAAGCGGCGCTGGGCCAGGCTCTGACAGCCCACGCGCTCGAGCGCGCCGTCGACGATGTCGCGGTCGGCCTCGGTGTCGCGGTCGAAGGACCCCTTGTGCGGGGTCCGGCCGATCATCACCATCTCCCGGACGCTGAAGTCGAACTCGCTGGTGGATTCCTGCGCCAGGACCGCGATGCGGCGCGCCGCATCCTTGGGCCGAAGCGACAGCAGGTCGCTTCCGTCCAGCAGCACCCGTCCGGCCGCTGGACGGTGCACCCGGTAGATCGTCTTGAGGATCGTTGACTTGCCGCTGCCGTTCGGGCCCACCAGCCCGGCGAACTCATGGTCGCCGACGGCAAGAGTGATCTCGCTGACGATGCGCCGCCCGGCAAGGTCGACCGACAGCTGATCCAGGCGCAGGCTCACTGGGTCGCGCCGTACAGGTAGGGCCGTCGGCGGATCAGCACGACGAGCGTCGGCGCGCCGATGAACGCGGTGATCACGCCGATCGGCATTTCCTGCGGCGAGACGATCGTGCGGGCCAGCAGGTCGCCCAGAACCATGAACGCGGCGCCGAACAGCACCCCCGTCGGCAGGACCCGCCGGTGGTCGGAGCCGACCATGAGCCGCACGATGTGCGGCACGACCAGGCCGACGAAGCCGATGACGCCGCTGACCGCGACCGCGACCCCGGCCATCAGCGACGTGACCACGAACAGGTTCCGCCGCATCCGCCGCACGTCCACGCCCAGCGACATGGCCGGCTCGGCGCCCATGGCCATCGCGTTCAGCGAGCGGGCCTGGGCCATCAGGTACACCATCGCCGCCGCGAGCGCTACCGCCGGGATCGGCAGCTGGTTCCAGCTGGCCAGCCCGAACGACCCGAGCAGCCAGAACAGCACCGACTGCGTGGCCTGCGGGTTGCCACGGAAGATCAGGTAGCTGGTCACCGACTCGAAGAGGGCGGACATGACCACGCCGCACAGGATCAGCTGTGTGGGGGCCAGCCCGCGCCCGCCGCGCGAAACCGCGAACACCGCGGCCATTGCCATCAGGGCGCCGAGGATGCTGCCAACGGAGATGGCCCACACGCCCAGCGAGGCGAACACGCCGAGCAGCAGCACAGCGGTGGCGCCCACGCTGGCGCCCGACGAGACGCCCAGCAGGAACGGGTCGGCCAGGGCGTTGCGTACCAGCACCTGAACCACGGCCCCGGCGGTGGTCAGGGCCGCGCCGACCACGGCGGCGAGCAGCACCCGCGGCAGCCGGATCTGCCAGACGATGATCCCCGCGACCGTGTTTTGCGGATGGCCGGCCAGGCCGCTCGCCACCACGTGCCACACCGCGACCGGGCTCAGCGGGACCGATCCGATACCGACACCCAGCGTCATGACTACGACGAGCACGACGGCGCAGACCGCGAGCACGACCGCGAGCGGTGTACGGTCACGCCACCGGCGTTCCGGTCGGCGGGCCCTGAAGATGGACCTGCGCGAAGAAGGTCCGGGCGCAGTCGCCTGGCCAAGTTCGGCTGCTGCCGGGTCTGCAGCAATCCCGCCCTGGCGGGTATCAGGAGTCGCCGGGCTAGCCCGGTCGTCGTCCTTGCGCACGCACGCCCCCCTCAGCTACGGGAGGACGCACGAACTGTCCTTCCTCCGAGGACTTCTTCGCTGATGCAGAGCAGGCGACCGGGCTCGCCCCCGAAGAGGGACCACCGTTGCGGGACAGCGCCGGGATCTCACCGGACTTCGCTGGTTCTGCACCTGCCCCAGCCGTGTCTGGCTTAGGGCAGCGACAATGTAAGCGGCCGGTAGTCGCGGCGTCAAGGCCGGCTGCCGGGCTCTGCCAGGGCGATCGCCCCCGTCCTACGGACATGCCAGCAGGGCCGTGACGGCGTCGCTGGCCAGCCGGTAGCGGATGACCCGGCCGTCACGCTCGGTGGCGACGATCTGGGCGGCGCGCAGGTAGCGCAGTGTCTGGGAGACGGTGGTGTCGTTCACGCTGGTGGCGGCCGCGAGGTCGGAGACGCTGATCGGCTGGGCGGCCTTGATGCATGTCAAGATCATGAGCCGGGTCGGGTCACCCAGGATGGCGAACCGCCGCGCGCGGGCCTGGATCGCCTCGCGGTCATCCAGTGCGGCGATTGCCTGGCGCACGCGCTCGCCGTCGATGACCCGGTGGCCGGAGCGCTCGGCCGGCAGCAGACGCACGCGCTCAGTATGACATATCTGCAGGTAGATAGCTCATCATCTGATCATTGTTACTGTCTTCGGGGAAGTCGTCACGGCTGGCCGGGTCAGAAGTCGTCGTCGAAGGAGACCTCGCCGGTGACGCCGACCTGGTAGGCGGAGACTCGGCGCTCGAAGAAGTTGGACAGTTCCTGGACGTCCTGCAGGTCCATGAACGCCAGCGGGTTCGCCGAGCCGTACAGCGGCTCGATGCCGAGCTGAGCGAGCCGCCGGTCGGCGACGTGCTGCAGGTAGGCGCGCATGTCGGCCAGGGAAAGCCCGGCGACGCCCGCGGCGAGCAGGTCCTCGGCGAACTGGACCTCGCATTCGACGGCCTCGGCCAGCAT
>JASHQP010000394.1 GCA_030039095.1 Streptosporangiaceae bacterium | reverse complement strand
GTCCGGGGTCCGGGGTCCGGGCGGCTATTCCTGCCTGCCGGCCACGAACGCGACGGCCTCGATCTCCACGAGCTGGCCCTCGTAGCCCAGGGTGGCCACGCCCAGCAGCGTGCTCGGCGCGTCGTGATCGCCGAAGACGGCGGCGACCACGTTCCAGGCGGTGACCAGGTCCTCGCGGCGGGGACTGCTGACGAAGACGGTCGTCTTCAGCACGTCACTCAGCCTGGCGCCGGACTCCTCGAGCGTCACCTGCAGATTGCCGAGCGCCTGGCGCATCTGCCCGGCGATGTCGCCGGGCGCGACCACGTGTCCCTGCTCGTCGAGCGGGCATGCCCCGGCGGTGAAGATCACACCCGTTCCCGGCGCGGCCGCGGCGTAGGCGTACGGCACTCCCGGAAACAGGCGGCTGCTGCGGACCAACTCTGCTGGCATGGCAAGACCCTGCCATGATCGCGGGCTCGCCGACAGCGATTATCAGCGCGGTGCCCGCTGCGCGTGCAGCCAGCCCGGCCGTCTGGGTCAATATCGTCGTAGCCGGCGATAAGCCCGCCGGTGTCGCAGATGATCGCTCCTGGCCGGGCGCGGCTAACGGCGGTCCGCGCCGGGTTCCGAGCTGACCTGCCGCACCAGCTCGATGAGCTGGGCCAGCGTGCCGAGCTGGGCGGCGTGGTCGCCGGACAGCTTGGCCTGCAGCGTGGTGACGCCCGCGGCACGGTACAGCCGGAGCCGCTGCGCGATCATGTCCGGCGTGCCCAGCAGGTTGGTCGCGCGCCCGATCTCGGCCGGGACGCGGGCAGCGGCGGCGTCCCGCTTCCCGGCCAGCCACAGTTCCTGCACCGCGCGCACGTCGTCGCCGAAGCCCAGCCGGGTCAGCGCGTCGTTGTAGAAGTTCTGATCGCGGCTGCCCATCGCCCCGATCGTGAACGCGTAGCCGCCGGCGTGCCTGCGCGCCGCGGCCTCGGCGGCGCCGGCGTCCTTCGTGAACTCCACCGCGACCGGGATGACCAGGTCCAGGTCGGCGAGCCGCCGCCCGGCCCTCGCCGCGCCCGCGGCCAGGCGGTCGAGGAACACGTGCGCGCGCTCCGGCATGAACGTGTTGCCGATCCAGCCATCGGCCAGCTCGCCGGTGAGCTCGAGGTTGCGAGGGCCGAGCGCGGCCACGTAGACCGGCACCTGGGTCGGCGGCAGCGGCGAGCGCAGCGCGCGGCCCGGCCCGGCGGGCAGCGGCAGCCGGTAGACCCGCCCGTCGTGCTGGAGCCGGTCGCCGCGAGCGACCGTGCGGACGATCTCGATCGTCTCCCGCGTCGCCGCCAGCGGGGCGGCGAAGCGCACGCCATGCCAGCCCTCCATCACCTGCGGGCCGCTGACGCCGATGCCGAGCAGGAACCGGCCGCCGGACAGCAGCTGCAGCGACATGGCCGACATGGCGACGAGCGCGGGCGACCGGGCACCGATCTGCACGATCGACGTGCCGAGGCGGATGGCCGTGGTCTGGCCGGCCAGGTAGCCGAGCTGGGTAAGCGCATCCTGGGCCCAGGTTTCCGGCACCCACACCGAGGCGGCGCCGAGCCGCTCGGCCTCCCGCACGAACGCGGCGTCCTGCGCGGTCGAGACCACCGCGTTGAATCCGACCTGCATGATCGCGACCTCCTGGTGCCAGGATGGCGGCAGACAGCGAACGCCACCAGGCTTACGCTGTCACGCGGGAGGACACGTGCCGGACCGGCCCGAGCTCCGCTTCAGCGACTGCCCGACCACCCAGGCGGACGTGCTGATCGCCGCGCCCGCGGCGGTTGTCTGGGCGCTGGTCTGCGACATCCAGCTGCCCGCCCGGTTCAGCAGCGAATTCGACGGCGGCGAGTGGCTGGACGGCGCCAGCGCGCCGTCGCCCGGCGCTCGGTTCACCGGGCGCAACCACCACCCGGCGATCGGCAACTGGGAAACCACGTCGACGATCTGCGAATATCAGCCGGAGCAGGTGCTGGGCTGGGCGGTCGGCGACCCCGGCCAGCCGGCCGCCCGATGGCGGTTCACGCTGGCGCCCGGCCCGGACAACGTCGGCACCATCCTCACCCAGTGGATGCAGATCGGGCCAGGGCCGAGCGGGATCAGCGCGGCCATCGAGGCCATGCCGGACAAGGAGTCCCGGATCCTGCGCCGCCGCCTGAGCGAGCACAGCGCGAACATGACGGCCACGCTGGCCGGCATCAAGGAAACGGCCGAAGCGCGGGGCCCCGCCTGACGCTGGCGACCGGCAGCCGAGCCCTGGCACCACCCGGCCTGGCCGGCGCCTCGCCGACCCTGGCCGGTGCCTTACCGCCCTTCCGGTGCCTTACCGGCCCCACCGGCCCCGGTGCACCGTGTCCGACTCAGGCTTGCGCCGGGCCCGCAGGTCGCGGGCGGGCTCGTCGCTGTAGCCGACCGAGATCGCCCCGATCGGATGGAACTGCGGCGGCACCCCGAACGCGGCGCGGTAGGCGCCGATCCGGTCGATGGAAAACCCGAAGAAGCACGCGCCCAGCCCGGCGTCCACTGCGGTCAGCAGCATCATCAGCGACGCCATGCCGGTGTCGATGTCCCAGTACGGCGACGGCCACCAGGCATCCGACCGGTCGGTGAAGCCCTTGTCCGGCTGAGCGTACCGGTCCAGGTAGGCGTCCTTGTTCGAGTGCGGGACGATCAGCAGCGGGGCGTCTACCCTGGCCGCGAACCAGCCCTCCGGGTCGGTCTGCGGCCGGACCGCATCGCGGAACCGGGCGATGTCGGCGGGAGTGTCGAGGACGAGGAAGCCCCAGCCCTGGGAGAAGCCTGCGGACGGGGCCCGCAGCCCGTTCCGGACGATCCGGTCGACCACCTCGGGGGGCACCGGCCTGCTCGTGTCGTAGCTGCGCACCATCCGCCGGTGCCGGACCACATCCTGAAATTCCACCCCAGAAACCTAACAGAGGGGGCACGGGGGGCGAGCTGCGCGAGCGCCCGCACGAATGGGCTACGCGAGCGCCCGCAGCGACGAGCTGCGCCAGCGCCCGCAGGGATCTCGCCGGCTACGCCAGCGCCCGCTGGGTCTCGGCGAGGCCGCCGGCGTAGAAGTGGCGGGCCGCGTCGAGCAGTTCGTCCAGCGGCGGCCACCACGGCCCGTGCTCCAGTGATCGGAGCGTGTCCAGCAACTGGCCCGCCTGGCCCGCGCTCTCCGCGATGCCGGCCACGGCAACCCGGCGCGGCCGCACCGCGCGCATCGGGCCCAGGTACATGTCCGGGACCGCGCCGGCCTGCAGCGGAGGCACCACGACCAGGTAGTAGTCCGGCAGCTCGAACCGCTTGTCCCGCCAGGCGGCCAGCGCCTCGGCCGCACGCTCCTCGAACCTCACCGCTGTACCCGGCCCGCCAGACCCGCCGGACCCGCCGGACCCGCCCGGCCCGCCGGACCCGCGCGACGCGCCGGGCAGCTCCCACATGGCCCGCCATGTCGCTGCCACCTCGGCCAGCGGGTCGTCGGGCACGATCACGTACGTGGACCGCCGCCGCGCCGCCTCCCGCAGGGCCAGCGCTCCCGCCTCCCAGCCGGGACGCTGCCCGGCCGCGGCCTCCTCGGACGTCGGCTGTCCGGCAGCATCGTCGGGGGCGCGGGCCACCGAGACGTTCGGCGACTGGGTGAGCCCGGCGAGCAGCCCGTCACCGAACTCGCCGACCAGGACAACCACGGTAGAAGACTCGCGTCGCATCGCCTTGATCCTAAAACCTGCCGGCAGACCAATCGGACCTGCCTTCGAGATCCTGGCAGGCATCTCCGCCTGCCGCTGGCATTGGGCAGGCTGAACGATCGCCTCCCCGCAAGGACATGACTAGTGTCGCCGGCCCGTCACTGCGGCTAGGACAGCAGCAACGGGCCGTTCACACTATCCGGCCCGCCAGAACCCCCCCCATATGGTGTCCGAAATGTTCGGTACATCCGTGTTGGCGAGCCGGATCTCTTATTTTTGGCCATCGTGCCTCGTTTCGGCTTCACGCTTATGGGGTTTTGGATGCGCCGCATCGACGTCGAGGACACGTCGACATCGCATCTGCCCGATCTGCCGGGCGCCCCGGCCAGGAGCCCGCGCCCCGAGATCCGCTCGTGCACAGCCGCGGGCCGAGTAACGGCGCTGAACGGGCAGTCAGGTGATATTGCATCTGCTTTGCTCGAGGAGGACGATTTTGCTTTTAAGCGAGGAAGGGTCATGCTCTCTGACTCATCCCTCCGGACCCGGGTCGTCTACGACATCGCGGTCCGGTACATGACGCCCCTGTGGCGAATAGGAGCGGCGTTCCGCGGGGCATGCGCCATCGGCTTGTGGCTGCTGCTCCCCTGGTTCCCGGCGGCCGCGCTGCCGCGGGCCTCGGTGCAGATGCTGATGGTGTCGGCGGGCGCGATCACTGCCTGGATTCACACCATGCCGGGCATCCTCGACCGGCTCGCGTCGGCCCGTTTCGCCGCGCTGCGGAACACGGCCGGGCACCTGCGCGGCGCGCGCAGCAAGGCGACCGCCGACCTGTCCGGCCTCCTCGAAGGCTTCGGGGTGATCGTGGCCCTGCTGCTCTACGCGGGCCCGGTGCCGGTCCGGCCGCTGCCGGCGCCGGTCTACGTGATCGCCCTGGTCCTGATCACCGCGCACACCTGGAGCGCCCAGGCCCAGGTGATGACGGACGCGAGCTGGTACAACCCCGATGTGCCCCCGGCCCGCGGCCTGGTCAGGTTCCGGCCGTGGATCCCGGCCAGCGTCGCCGCCATCGAGCTCGCGCTGATCTTGTCGCCGACCGTTTCCGGGCTGCAGCGCTTCCCCGCCGGGCTGGCGATTCCGATTCTCCTCGGCGGGTCCCTCGTTTTGCTGCTGCCATTCACGATGATTTTCGAGGTATTGCTCCGGGCCGGCCTGGATGCGTGCGACATTTCCTCCAGCGAGGCAAGGCGCAACGATTCGATCACCGTGCACAGCCTGATCAAGAACGGGGCACACGCGCTGATCAGGCAGGTTCAGACGGACACGGGCGTCGGCGAGGAGACCAGGTCGATGGCGGACAGCATGCTCGTGCTGGCCGAGGAGGCGCGGCAGACCATGCTCGGCAGCGGCCCGCACGCCGAGACCGTCGCGCTGCTCTGGGACTGCGTGCTGCAGACGGTGCCGGGCGACCGCCGCGCCGGCATGGTGCTCGACGCGGAGAGCCGCAACCTGCAGATGCGCAAGACCGACTACGGCCTCGCCCGGCGGGTCCTGCCCGACCTGGTCACCAACGCCTGGAAGGCGGGTGCGCAGAGGGTGGAGGTCGCCGTCCGCCACGAGCACCCGGAACCGGGCGGGAACGGAGCGGCCCCCCGGCCCTGGGTCACCGTGTCGGTGGCCGACGACGGCCCCGGCATGCCGGGCACGACCGCGCACGCCGGGCCCCGGACCAGCCTGCGGATCCTCGACGAGCACCTGCACCGGTACGAGGGCGCGGTCGTGGCCGAGCAGCGCGACGGCGGCGGAACCCTGGTCCTGGCCCGGTGGAAGTCGGCCCCCTGGTAGCCGGTGACCCGTGCGCATCCTGGTGGTCGACGACTTCGTCCTGGTCGAGCTTGCCCTCGCCCAGGTGATCCAGGGCACGCCGCATACGCTCGTCGGCGTCCGCGACCCGCGCAGCCTGCCGGGGGCGCTGGCGGAGGCGCAGGCCAGCGGCGGCCCGTTCGACCTGGCGCTCGTCGACATCAACTTCGGGTCCGGCGTCCCCACCGGCCTGACCGCCATGCGCATCCTGCAGGACCTGTCGCCGGATACCAAGATCGTCATCGAGAGCACCGACGAGGAGCGCAACCGGCTGCTGTTCCTGCTCGCCTCGTTCGCGTTCTTCGGGCCGCTCGGGCTGATGTCGAAGGCCTCGAGCTCCCGGGACATGCGCACGCTGATCGATGCGATAGACCGCGGTGATCTGGCCGGCCCGGGACTCCTAAGACCACCCGGAACGCTGAGCGCCGCCCTGTCCCCCGTGCAGCGGCTGGTCCGCAACGTGGGATTGCTCGATGAGCTGATCAGAAACGGAACCGACCTCATCCTGTGGCGTGCCGTCGTCCGCTTCGACAAGCGGGGTGAGGTGGCCCGCGCGTCGCACGTGGACGAGCGCACGGTGGACCGGTTCATCGCGGCCAAGTCACACGTGGTGGACAAGATCCAGGCCGAGTTTCCCGAGGACGCGTCGATGCACCTGGTGCCGTCCTACCAGGATGAGCCGGACGAGCAGCGCCGCCATTCCAACCTGGTGCGGCTGGCCCGGTTCGCCCAGACGCACAGCCACTTCTTCGCCGACGAGGCCATCGACGAGTTGTTCGGCGCGCGGTGGCAGTCGGCCCGGGCG